>NZ_JBJGYX010000085.1:0-16221 GCF_054050195.1 Geodermatophilus sp. SYSU D00710 | reverse complement strand
GTGCCCCGGGCACATCCGCGGACGTGCACGACTCACACCGCCGCGAGGGCGGCGACCGGTGCCGTGCGGGCCGCGCGGCGGGCCGGCAGCACCGAGGCGAGCAGCCCCGCGACGGTGGCCACCACGACGATCGCCGCCACCTGCAGCCACGGGACGTCGACCACGACCTCGCCGGCCATGCCGAGCACCGACGCCGTCCCGGTCACCCCGTAGACGCCGCCGAGGACGACGCCGAGCACCGCGGCCACGCCCGACACGAGCACCGCCTCCCACGCCAGGAGCCCGCGCAGCTGCCCGCGGGTGAGCCCCATCGCGCGCAGCAGGCCGTTCTCCTGCCGGCGCTCCACCACCGACAGCGCCAGCGTGTTGCCCACGCCGATCAGGGCGATGACCACCGCGACGCCGAGCAGGCCGGTGACCACCAGCAGCAGCACGTCGAGCACCTCGTCCATCTGCTGGCGAAGGCTGACCACGCCGGTGACCTGGGCGTCGGGCACCGCGGCCCCCACCGTGTCGGTGACCGCGTCGACCACGGCGGCCTGGGCCCCCGCGTCGGCGTCGTCCAGCCGCAGCCAGATCTGCCCCACCGCGGCGTCCGGGGCGAGCGCGGCCAGGTCGGCGGCGGTGAGCAGCAGCGGCGCGTCGTCGTCGACGACCCCGGCCCGCAGCGACAGCGACCGGCCGTCGAGGGCCAGGTCCACCGGCTCGCCGTCGGCCACCGACCAGGAGCGGGCCAGCCACCCGGGCACGAGCACCTGCCCGGGCGCGGGCAGCGGCGTGCCGTCGGTCGACCGCAGCGTCGGCACGGCGGTCGCGAGGTCGACCCCGTGGGCCTGCCACGGCTGACCGTCGGGACCGGCCGGCGAGGCGACCGTCAGCGGCGTCCCGGTCGCGACGCCGTCGAGGTCCGCCAGCCGGGCCGGCAGGGACCCCGGCAGCTCGCCGGAGAGCCCCTCGACGACGACGTCGGCGGGGTACTGCGCGGCCAGCCCCGCGGTCGCTGTGGCCCGGGTCGAGGCGGTGCCCACCACCATCGCGGTGGTCAGCGTGACGCCGATCAGCAGCGCGGTCGCCGTCGCCGCCGTCCGCCGGGGGTTGCGGGTGGCGTTGCCGGCCGCCAGCCGGGCCGGGATCCCGCCGACCCGGGTGACCAGGCCACCGGCCGCGCGGACCACCGGCGGCACCGCGCGCTGGGCGAGCAGGACGACGCCGAGGAAGCTGGCCGCTCCACCCGGCAGGGCCACGAACACGCTCGACACCGCGACGCCGAGGGCGAGCGCCGCCGCCCCGGGGACCAGCAGCGCCAGGCCGAGGACCAGGCGCAGTGCGCCCGGCCGCGACCGCAGCGGCGCCGGGTCCAGCGGCCGCAGCGCGGCCAGCGGCGCCACCCGGGTCGCCGCGCGGGCCGGGGCGAGGGCGGCCACCAGGGTGGTCAGCGTGCCGACGGCCACGCCCGCGAGGACGGCGACCGGCGGCACCGACAGACCCGACAGCGGCACCGGCGACTCGACGTCGCCGGCCAGCGCCGACACCGCCGCGGCCAGCCCGATCCCGGCGCCGACCCCGACCACCGAGGCGGCCAGCCCGGTCACCGCGGCCTCGGCCAGCACGCCGCGGCGCACCTGCCGGGCCGTGGCGCCCACGCAGCGCAGCAGCGCCAGCTCGCGGGTCCGCTGGGCGAGCAGGACGGCGAAGGTGTTGGCGATGACCAGGCCCGCGACGAGCACCGCGACGGTGCCGAAGACCAGCAGGATCGCCGCGAGGGCGGTCGCGTTGCCGAGCATCGACCCCGCGCGGTGCTCGGCCTGCGCGGTGCCGGTGCGCACGGTGAGCTCCGTCCCGGGGAGGGCACCGCGGACCGCGTCGGCCAGCGCCTGCGGGTCGGTGCCGGGCGGGCCGGCGATCCGCAGCTCGACCGGGTCGACCGCGCCCCACGCCTGCGCCTGCGCGGGGGTGGCCCAGGCCCGGCCGTACAGGCCGGCCTCCGGGTCGCCGCCGAGGTCGACGACGCCGGTGACGGTGACGGCGGCGGTGGTCTCGGTGCCGTCGGGGGCGGTGCCGGTCACCTGCAGCACGTCGCCGACGTCTGCGCCGACCCGCTCGCTGACGGCGACCTCGCCGGGCCCGTCGGGCAGCGCGCCGTCGGCCAGCCGCTGCCACCGCAGCGCGGGGTCCTCGGCGACCGCGCCGACCAGCAGGAACTGCGCGCCGGTGCGGCCGGGCGCGACCGCCTGCACGGAGGTCTCCCACTCGGGGGCCACGGCCCGCACGACGTCCAGGGCGGTGAGGGCGGGGACCTCGTCGAGCAGGGAGCTGCCGTCCTCGGAGGTGACCACGGCGTCGACGCCGACGTAGCGGGCGCCGGCGGCGGTGAGCACGGTGCTGCGGGTGGTCTCGTTGAGCACGAGCGTGGCGACCACGAAGCCGGTGGCGAGCACGACGGCCAGGCAGGAGGCGACCAGGCGCGGCAGGTGCGCGCGCAGGCCCGCCAGGGTGGTGGACAGCACCGGTCAGCCCCCGAGCCCGCGGAGCGCGTCCAGCACGGACGCGGCGGTGGGCCGCTCGACCTCCCCGGCCGGGCGGCCGTCGGCGAGCAGCACGACGCGGTCGGCGTAGGAGGCGGCGGTCGGGTCGTGGGTGACCATGACGACGGTCTGGCCGGTCTCGCGGACGCTGCTGCGCAGCAGGTCCAGCACCTCGGCGCCGGCGCGGGAGTCGAGGTTGCCGGTGGGCTCGTCGGCGAAGACGACGTCGGGTCGGGGCAGCAGCGCCCGGGCGATGGCGACCCGCTGCTGCTGGCCGCCGGAGAGCTCCGCGGGGCGGTGCCGCAGCCGCTCGCGCAGCCCGAGCCGGGCGATCACGGCGTCGAACCAGGCCGGGTCGGGACGGCGGCCGGCCAGCCGCATCGGCAGCACGACGTTCTCCCGGGCGTCGAGCACCGGCAGCAGGTTGAACGCCTGGAACACGAAGCCGACCCGGTCGCGGCGCAGCCGGGTGAGCTCGTCGTCGCGCAGCCGGGTCAGCTCGGTGCCGCCCAGGAAGACCTGGCCGGAGGTCGCCGTGTCGAGGCCGGCCAGGCAGTGCATGAGCGTCGACTTGCCCGAGCCCGACGGGCCCATGATCGCGGTGAACTCCCCGCGGCCGAAGGCGACGTCGACGCCGTCGAGGGCGCGGACGGCGGTGTCGCCGGAGCCGTACACCTTCGTCAGGCCGGTGGCGCGGACGGCGGCGGACGACACCGACGCCGGCGGTCCGCCGGGGACGGTCATGACGGGGACGGACACGGGGGACCTCCGCGGGTCGATCGCTGGGACGCAGGGACCCTCGCCGTCCGGCCCGTCCTCCCGCGTCGGACCCGGAGGTGATCTCGCGGTCCTCCCGTGGTCGTAGGTGCCTTCATCGCGATGGAGGCACCCGGTCGTAGGTGCCTTCATCGCGATAAAGGCCCCGGGAACGCGTCAGGCGTCGCGGAGGAGGTCGGCGGGGGAGACCAGCCCGGTGCGGTAGGCCAGGACGACGGCCTGCACGCGGTCGCGCGAGCCGGTCTTGGCGAGCACCCGCCCGACGTGGGTCTTCACCGTCGCCTCGCTGACGAACAGCCGCTGGCCGATCTCGGTGTTGGTGGCGCCGAGCGCCATCTGCACGAGCACCTCGCGCTCGCGCGGGGTCAGATCGGCGAGCTCCGCGCCGCCGCCGGCGACCACGGGGGCCGCCCCGCGCAGCATCGGCGCCACGTGCTGCAGCAGCCGCCGGGTGGAGCTGGCCGCGATCACCGAGTCGCCGGCGTGCACGGTGCGCACCGCGGCGAGCATCTCCACGGGCGGGGCGTCCTTGAGCAGGAAGCCGCTGGCCCCCGCGCCGATCGCGGCGACCACGTACTCGTCGAGGTCGAAGGTGGTCAGCACGACCACCCGCGGCGGGTCGGGCAGCGCGGTGACCCGGCGGGTCGCCTCGATGCCGTCGGTGCCGGGCATGCGGACGTCCATCAGGACGACGTCGGCCGCCGTCCGCTCGAGCAGCCGCACCGCCGCCTCGCCGTCGCCGGCCTCCCCGACGACGGTGAGGTCGGGCTGTGAGTCGATGACCATCCGGAAGCCCGCGCGGACCATCTGCTGGTCGTCGACCAGCACCACACGCACGGGTCGCCCCGCGGGGCCACCCGGGGTCACCGGGCACCGCCCAGCGGCAGCACGGCGTGCACCCGCCAGCCGCCCCCGGCGTGCGGGCCGGCCTCCACCCGCCCGCGGTGCAGCTGCGCCCGCTCCTGCATGCCCCGCAGGCCCTGCCCGGCGCCGGCGCCCCCGGCCACCGCCGCCGCGGCGCCCCGGCCGTCGTCGAGCACCGAGAGCTCGAGGGAGTCCGGGCGCCAGTGCAGCCGCACCCAGGCCCGCACGTCCGGCCCGGCGTGCTTGAGCACGTTGGTCAGGGACTCCTGCACGATCCGGTAGGCGGCCAGCTGGGGGCCGGCGGCCATCGGTCGCGGCTCGCCCTCCACCAGCAGGTCGACGTCGAGCCCGCTGGCCCGGACGTCGTCCACGAGCGCGGGGACGGCCGCGACGTCGGGCTGCGGGGCGTACTGCTCGGCCGGGCCGTCGCGGAGCACGCCGAGGAGCGCGCGCATGTCGGTGAGCGCCTGCCGGCCGGTGGCGGCGATCGCCTCGAGGGCGCCGGTGGCGGCGCCGGGGTCGGCCCGCCCGGCGTAGCGGCCGCCGTCGGCCTGGGCGATGACCACCGACAGGGAGTGCGCGACGACGTCGTGCATCTCGCGGGCGATGCGGGCCCGCTCGGCGGTGGCGGCCAGCCGCATCTCCTGGTCGCGCTCGATCTCCAGCAGCCGCGCCCGCTCGGCCAGGCCGGAGAGCTCCGCGAGCCGGGCGCGGCGCAGGTCCCCCAGGGCCCAGGCGGCGACCACCGCCACGGCGATGGAGGCGGCCGGCACGAGGAAGGTCTCGCCGAGGTCGGCCGCGTAGTAGCGGGCCGCGGCCAGGACGGCGCCGGCGAGGCCGAGCACCAGCCCGGCCCGGCCGGCCCAGCGCGGCGCGTAGGCGGCCAGTGCGTGCACCATCACCAGCGCCGCCACGTTGGCCGGCAGGAACACGTCGACCGCCGCCAGCTCGAGCAGTGCGGCCGCGGTCACCGCCGCCGCCGCGGCGACCGGGGCGCGGCGGCGCCAGGCGAGGGGGACCAGCAGGAGCAGGCTGACGAGGAGGGCCGGGCCCTCGCCGGGGCCGGCGCCGCCGCCGAAGGAGACCAGGACCAGCCCGACCAGTGCGCCGGTGATCGCGACGTCGACGGCGAACGGCCGGGAGCGCAGCGCCGTCGCGAGCTGCTCGAGGGGTGGGCGCTGGTCCATCGGCGCCGACCCTAGGCAGCGCGGGCGGGCGCGTCGTCCACCCGGGGGAGGACCCGCCGGTCGTCCTCCGGGAGGAGCGTCAGGACGGGTCGAGGTGGCGCAGCAGGGTCTCGCCGATGTCCCGCATCGCCGCGACCTGCTCGGGGGAGAGCTGGTCGAACAGGTGGGTGCGCACGCTCTCCACGTGGATCGGCGCGGCCGCCTCGAGCGCGGCGAGACCCTCGTCGGTGAGCACGGCGAGCAGGCCGCGGCCGTCCTCGGGGCACTCCTGGCGGCGGATCCAGCCGCGTTCCTCGAGGCGGGACACGGCGTGCGACAGGCGGCTGCGCGAGGACAGGCAGCGGTCGGCGAGCTCGCTCATGCGCATCCGGCGCTCGGGCGTCTCCGACAGCTGGACGAGGATCTCGTAGTAGGCGTGCGGGATGCCGGTGGCGCGGGTCAGCTCGCGCTCGAGCCGGTCCTGCAGCAGCTGGGTGCTGTAGAGCCAGGCGCGCCAGGCCTTCTGCTCCTCGGCGTCGAGCCAGCGCGTCTCCCGGGGGTCCGGCTGGTGTGTCCGGGGCGACACGTCGGTGGTCATGCCTCCAGGGTACTGGCGGAATAATCAAACGCTCAACTACGCTCAGGGCACCGTAGTCAAACGCTCAACCACCCGAGAGGTCCTGACATGACCAGCACCACCGCCGTCCAGATCCCCGGCTACGTCGCGGGCACCTGGGACATCGACGCCGCGCACTCCACGGTCGGCTTCTCCGTCCGCCACATGATGGTGAGCAAGGTCCGCGGCTACTTCACCCAGTTCTCCGGCGAGATCGTCACCGCCGAGGACCCGGCCCGGTCGTCGGTGACCGCCACCATCGACATGGACTCGATCGACACCCGTCAGGAGCAGCGCGACGCGCACATCCGCTCGGCGGACTTCTTCGACGTCGGCAACCACACCGTCATGACCTTCCGCTCCACCCGGGTCGTCGCCGACGGTGAGGACTGGGCGGTCGAGGGTGACCTGACCATCAAGGGCATCACCAAGCCGGTCACCCTCCGGCTCGAGGTCAACGGCTTCGGCCGCGACGCCTACGGCGGCACCCGCGCCGGCTTCAGCGCGAAGACCTCCATCTCCCGCAAGGCCTTCGGCGTCGACATCGACATGCCGATGGACGGCGGCGGCGTCGTGGTCGGCGACAAGATCGAGATCGAGCTCGAGATCGAGGCCGTGCTCCGCACCGCCTGACGACGGAACCCGTTCCCCTGGGACGTCACCTCTGAGGGGCCCCGGACGACACGGTCGTCCGGGGCCCTCGGCGTCTGAGGGCGCCGACCCGGGCTACGGCATGGCCGGGTTCAGCCGCTGGAACAGCACGTGGTCCTGCCAGCGCCCGGCGATCCGCAGGTACTGCGGCGCCAGCCCGAACCGGGTGAACCCGTTGCGCTCCAGCACCCGCTGGGACCCGGCGTTGTGCCGCAGCGTTCCGGCCTCCACCCGGTGCAGCCCGAGGTCGTCGAAGGCGATCCGCAGCATCGCCGCGACCGCAGCCGTCGCGTGCCCGCGGCCGTTGGCGGCCGACCGGATCCAGTAGCCGACGCTGCACGACAGGAACGCGCCGCGGACGACGTTGCTCAGGCTGATCCGGCCCACCACCTGCCCCGCGCCGTCGAGGACCACGTGCGGCAGCCGGAGGCCGAGCCGGTGCTGCTCCAGCACGAACCGGATCTCCTCGCGCTGGACGGCCTCGGTGGCCCAGCCCTCCTCGCGCGCCGGCTCCCAGGGCGCGAAGAACTCGCGGTCCTCCTCCGCGATGCGGGCGAGGACCGGTGCGTCGTCCAGGGCCAGGAGGCGCGTCGTGGTCATCCCCGCACCCTCGCAGAGCCGGCCCCGGCCCCGGCCGGGGCCGGGGACACTGCAGTCATGACGACGTCCGTGCTGACCCGCGCCCGCACCCGGCTGTCCTCCGCCGTCCTCGTGGCCGCCGGGCTCGCGGCGGGGTTCGGCGTCGCGCAGGGCACCGGCATCCGGGCCCTCGGCGGCGCGGTGTTCGCCGCCGCCGGCCTCGGCGCGGCCGCCCTGTGGGTGCCGCGCCGCGGCTGGGCGGTCGCCCTCGGGCTCGGCGCGCTCTACGTGGGCGCGTTCGTCCTGGCGCACGTGCTCGCCCTCGGCGCCGGGCTGCCGGCCTGGCTCGCGGTGGGCCTGGTCACGGTCGCCGCCGCGGGGGTGACGTACGCGGTGGCCGACCGCCCGGGGACGGCGGTCAGCGCCCGCTGACCGCCGTGCCGGCGGGCTCGCGCCGGGCGGGGAACGAGTCGACGGACCGGGCCCCGGTCCCGCGCCGGCCGCTCCCGCGCAGCACCCGGAACGCCAGTCCCGGGGCCAGCAGGCCCTCGGGGCGGTCGAGCAGGTTGACCACGCGCAGGAACGCCCGCGCCACGACCGGGTCGTGCTCCGCCGCGACGTGCAGCCGCTCCAGGTAGGCGTTGACCGCCCGGACCCTGGGCGTCCGCCGGCCTGCCACGCCGGGGAAGCGCAGGTCCCCGCCGACGGAGACGTCCCAGGCGACGTCGACGATGCGGGCCGCGGCCGGCAGGAAGCGGCGCGCCAGCCCGCCGGCGCCCTCGGCCAGGCAGGAGCGCAGCTGCACGGCCTCGGCGGCGGCGACGGTCATCCCCTGCCCGTAGACGGGGTCGAAGCTCGCGATGGCGTCCCCGACGACGAGGTAGCCGGCGGGGAACCGGTGCAGCCGCTCGTAGCGCCGGCGGGTGCTCACCGGGTACCGGAACCGGACGGCGTCCGACAGCGGCTCGGCCTCCCGCACGACCTCGTGCAGCAGGGGGGAGGGCAGCGTCGCGGTGTAGGCCGTGAAGCCGTCGTGGTCCAGGGGCGGGGCGTCGCCGAGGATCCCCCCGACGGAGACGATCCACCGGTCGTCCTCCTGGGGGATCGCCACCCCGCCGCGAGGGCGGTCCGGGGTGGCGGCGACGGACGCGCCGTCCGGGCCCGACGGGTCGCGGCGGTAGGACCGCGACGCGTAGGCCAGGCCGATGTGCACCTGCTCGGTCTCCGGAGCGGGGTGGCCCAGGGCCTCCAGCCACTGCGGGCTCCGCGACCCCCGCCCGGTGGCGTCCACGACGAGGTCGGCCGGGAGCACCTGCGCGGAACCGTCCGCGGCGCCGTCGAGCACCCGCAGGCCGGTGACCCGGCTCCCGTCCCTCGACGCGGCCAGGCCGGCGGCGTCGCACCCGCCGCGGATCTCGACGTTGCCCAGCGCCCGCACCCGGGCGCGCACGCGGGCCTCCAGCAACGGCCGGCTGACCCCCAGCCCGAGCAGGCCGGAGGGCTCCTGGCACAGCAGCCGGCCACCGTTGACCCACCGGAACCCCGACTGCAGGTCGGTGCTGGACACCCCCAGACCGGTCAGCTCGGCGGTGAGCCCGGGGAAGAGCTCCTCCAGCAGCTCGCGGCCGCGGGCCAGCAACCCGTGCGCGTGCCGGCCCTGCGGCACGCCGCGGCGGGCGGTCGGTTCGTCGGTGACGGGGTCGCGGTCGACGACCGTCACGGAGTCGTGGGTCTCGCTCAGCACGCGGGCGGCCAGCAGCCCGCCCATGCCGGCTCCGACGACGACGGCGTGGTCGGTGTGCTCGGACATCGTGTCCTCCTCGGGAGGTCGGGGAGGACACGGTCGGCCGGGGGACTGCTCACCCGACAGGTCGCCCGGTGCTCACTCCCTGCCCGGCGCCGCGGAGCTCCCGCTCCCACAGCCAGGCCGTGATCCGCTCGATGCCGGACCCGAGGTGGCGGCGGTAGGTCGAGAAGGGCAGCCCCAGCCGTTCGGCGGCCGCCTCCTGGGTGGGCACGCCGCGGAAGAACGTCGTGGCGACCGCCCGGTGCAGCCTGGCGTCCCGCGGGTCACCGGCGAGGGAGTCCGTCGCCTCGACGAGGAGGTCGGCCAGGGCCTCGGCGGGGGCCCGCCCCCGGGCCGCGTCGGTCACCACCCGGGACCGGCACAGCGGGTTGCGGCCCAGGTCGCCGGGCCGGCGGGCGGAGCGCAGCGCGTCCCTGACGGCGGCCGCGAACTCCGGCGCGGAGAGCACGGTCCGCTGGGGCGGATCGACCGCCGGCGCGGCCGGTCGCCCGTCACCGGCGAGCTCGAGGCCGGCCAGGGCACCGAACCACTCGGCCATCGGCACCGCCCGCCAGTCGTGTGCGAAGAGCGTGAACGGACGGCCGCCCACGGTCGCCTGCCCGGCCGGGTGGTGGTCGATGTAGGCCATCTGAGGTGCCCAGAAGCCCGGGTCGGCCAGGACGAGGAAGGACAGGGCCGGTCCCGGCGGCGAGGTCCAGCCGTGCGCGCAGTCGATCTGGATCCGGTCCATGACCGGGGAGGGCCGCTGGTAGGACCCCGGGACGACGAAGGTCCGCAGCACGTCCAGCTGCTCACCCGGGCGCAGGGGCCCGGTGGCGTCGACGTGCGCCCAGGCCGCGGCGACCACGGGGTCGGTGGCGAGGTCGGCCGGATCCGGCTCGGACAGCCGCAGGTGCAGCGCGAAGCCGACCGGTCCGGGCTCGCCCGCCCGGCGGTACACGGTGCAGCCCCCTGCTCGCCGGTCGAGCCAGTGGGCCAGCACCCGCGCGGACTCGTCGCCCTCGGCCGTGCGGGTCATCGCCAGCAGCGCGGCGCGGTCGGCGGCGCCCGGGGTGTCCGGGTAGACGCCGTCCTCCACGTCCCAGGTGAGGAACGGCGCGAACACCGGGTTGCGCCGGTGCAGGAACATGAGGTCCCGCCAGGTGCGGGCGCCGTCGAGCGGGTTGCGGCGGTGCCGGTCGAGGAGGTGTGCACGGATCCGCCGGTGCAGGTCGGCGTACCGGTCGGGGTCCCGCCAGCGCAGCTCCGCGTCGAGGACGTCGCGGGCGAGGTCGTGCGGGTGGAGGCCGTCGGCGGCCCGCTCCACGAACGACCGCCCCCACAGCCACCGGAAGAGCTCGTCGGCCTCCGCCTCCGGGAGGGCCGCGCGCAGCAGCGACTCCGTGGTCACCCGCGCGTGCGCGCACACCTCGAGCGCCGCGCGGTGCTGCGGCGAGGGCGCCTCGTCGACGATCCGCTCGAGCAGGACCCGCAGCAGGTCGGGGCCGCCGGGCCCGGCCGCCGGGACCGGGACGCCGGACGCCGACGCCGTCTCCGCCACCAGGCACAGGGCCAGCGGGTGGCCGCCGGCGAAGCGCAGGGCCTCCTCCCGCACCGGTGGCGGGACACCGCGGGCGGCCAGGAGTCCGGTGGCGTCGTCCGGCGGCAGGTTCCGCAGGGCGACGACCCGGAGCAGTCCCTGCCACGCGGGGTCGAACCGCCAGGCGCTCTCGGGCGGCTCCCGCCCGGCGACGACGGTGAGCGCGTCCGCGGGCAGCCGCGGGAGGAGCCGCTCGCGCAGCCATCCCTGGAGACCCGAGCACCGCTCGAAGGTGTCGACGACCAGCAGCAGCCGGCCGAGGTCGTGCAGGGCCGGGACCGGGTCCTCGCCGGCCGGCAGGCCGAGCTCCTCGGCCAGCGCGGCGAGCAGGCCGTCCGGGGACGGCGTGACGGCGCGGCCGTCGACCACCACGGCGGTCACCCCGGACGCCTCGGCGTCGAGCACGACCCTGCGCAGCAGCGCGGTCTTGCCGATCCCGCCGGGCCCGTGGAAGAACACCACCGCGGCGCCCGGGTCACCGGCCAGCGTGGCCGCGACGAGTTCGCGTTCGGCGTGGCGGCCCACGAACGCCGCCGACCCCGCGCGGCCCAGCCGCGCGGCGAGATCGGTCCTCCCGGCTGCCCGGCCGCGGACGCCCACCCGCGGAGGCTAGCGCCGGACCCGGCGCGTGCGGGCGCCCGTCGCCGCCCCGGTACGGCCGGCGGTGAGTCTCGTCACGATCGCCGCCGCGGGGGTGACGTACGCGGTGGCCGACCGGTCCTGACGTGCTGGAACGGCCTCGGTCCAGAGGCTCGTCCCGAGCCTGCGAGGGACGAGGGGGACCGAGGTCCTTCTACTAGAGTGGGAAGGTCGCCGGGCCGGCGGCCGTTGTCCCAGATGCCCGCGAGCGCGTACTGCCGCGGGATCCCCTGACTCCTCGAGGTGCCTCCCGCATGCCCACCCGCGACGACCTGCGCAACGTGGCGATCATCGCCCACGTCGACCACGGGAAGACCACCCTGGTCGACGCCCTCCTCCGCCAGGCCGGAGCTCTCGGCCGCGCCAAGGGCGAGGGCACCGACGCCGACGAGACGCAGACGCGCGTCATGGACTCGATGGACCTCGAGCGCGAGCGCGGCATCACCATCCTGGCCAAGAACACCGCCATCCGGCTGGCCGACGACGAGGGCAACCCGGTCACGGTCAACATCGTCGACACCCCCGGCCACGCCGACTTCGGCGGCGAGGTCGAGCGCGGCCTGTCCATGGTCGACGGCGTCGTCCTGCTCGTCGACGCCTCCGAGGGCCCGCTGCCGCAGACCCGCTTCGTGCTGCGCAAGGCGCTCGGCAAGGGGATGCCGGTCATCCTCGTGGTCAACAAGACCGACCGCTCCGACGCCCGCATCGCCGAGGTCGTCGACGAGACCTACGAGCTGTTCATGGAGCTGCTCGAGGACAACGGCCTGGACACCGACGCCCTCGAGTTCCCGATCGTCTACTCCAACGGCAAGACCGGGCAGGCCTCGCTCACCCGGCCCGCCGACGGCGAGAGCCCCGACAGTCCCGACCTCGCGCCGCTGGTGAAGACGCTCCTGGAGACCATCCCGGCGCCGACCTACGACGCCGAGGAGCCGCTGCGCGCGCAGGTCACCAACCTCGACGCCTCGCCCTACCTCGGCCGGCTGGCGCTGCTGCGCATCCACTCCGGCACGATGAAGAACGGCCAGCAGGTCGCCTGGTGCCGCACCGACGGCACCGTGCAGCGGGTCAAGATCACCGAGCTGCTGATGACCGAGGGCCTCACCCGCACCCCGGCCGACAGTGCCGGCCCCGGCGACCTCGTGGCCATCGCCGGCATCGAGGACATCATGATCGGCGACACCCTCGCCGATCCCAACGACCCGCGCCCGCTGCCGCCGCTGACCGTCGACGAGCCGTCGATCTCGATCACCATCGGCATCAACACCTCGCCGATCTCCGGCCGCTCGGGCAAGAAGCTCACCGCCCGGCTGATCAAGAACCGCCTCGACCAGGAGCTCGTGGGCAACGTCTCGGTGCGCATGCTGCCCACCGAGCGCCCCGACACCTGGGAGATGCAGGGCCGCGGCGAGCTGGCGCTGGCCATCCTGGTCGAGCAGCTGCGCCGCGAGGAGTTCGAGCTCACCGTCGGCCGCCCGCAGGTGGTCACCAAGGAGATCGACGGCCGGCTCCACGAGCCGGTCGAGCGGGTCACCATCGACACCCCGGGCGAGTACGTCGGCACGCTCACCCAGGCGCTGGCCGCGCGCCGCGGGCGCATGGAGAACCTGGTCCACCACGACACCGGGTGGGCGCGGATGGAGTACGTCGTCCCCTCGCGCGGCCTGATCGGGTTCCGCACCGAGTTCCTCACCGAGACCCGCGGCACCGGCGTCCTCAACCACAACCTCGAGGGCTACGAGCCGTGGATGGGCGACATGCGCGCCCGGCCCACCGGGTCCCTGGTGGCCGACCGGCAGGGCGTGGCGACGTCGTACGCGATGTTCTCGCTGCAGGAGCGCGGCTCGATGATGGTCGCCCCGGGCACCGAGGTGTACGAGGGCATGATCGTCGGGGAGAACTCCCGGCCCGACGACATGGACGTCAACATCACCAAGGAGAAGAAGCTCACCAACATGCGGTCCTCGACCGCGGAGGAGCTCGAGCGGCTGATCCCGCCGCGGATCCTGAACCTGGAGCAGGCGCTGGAGTTCTGCGCCGAGGACGAGTGCGTCGAGGTCACGCCGGCCGCCGTCCGCGTGCGCAAGGTGATCCTCGACCAGAACGAGCGCGGCAAGGCCAAGAACCGCAAGCCCAGGGCCTGAGGTCGCGGGAGGGGCCCGGTCCGCACCGCGGACCGGGCCCCTGCCGTCTCCCCGGCGGGCACGACCGGCGGCGAGGCGGGAGGGTGGCCGCATGAGCGCGACCGTCGAGCCCTTCGGGACCACACCCGACGGCACCGCCGTCGAGCGCTGGACGCTGACCGCCGGTGCGGTGACCGCGCGCGTGCTCACCTACGGCGGGGTGGTCCAGACCCTGGAGGTGCCCGACGCCGACGGCGGGGTGGCCAACGTCGTCCTCGGCCACCCCGACCTCGCGGGCTACCTCGACGCGGACGACCCCTACCTGGGCGCGCTGGTCGGCCGCTACGGCAACCGCATCGCCGGGGGGCGGTTCACCCTCGACGGTGCGACCCACCAGGTGCCGGCCAACGACGGCCCCAACACCCTGCACGGCGGGCCCGTGGGCTTCTCGGACCGGGTGTGGACCGCCACCGACGTGGGCGACGGCGAGGTGGCCGCCTTGCGGCTGCACCTGGTCAGCGCGGACGGCGACCAGGGCTTCCCCGGCACCCTGACCGCGACGGTCACCTACACCCTGGACCCCGGAGCGCGGCTGACCGTGCACTACGAGGCGACGACCGACGCCCCGACCGTCGTCAACCTCACGCAGCACACCTACTGGAACCTCGCCGGCGAGGGCGCCGGCGACGTCTACGACCACCTGCTGCAGCTCGACGCCGGTCGCTTCACCCCGGTCGACCGCACGCAGATCCCGACCGGCGAGCTCGCCCCGGTGGAGGGCACGCCGTTCGACTTCCGGGAGCCCACTCCGATCGGCGCGCGCATCCGCGAGGCCGACGAGCAGCTGCTCCGCGGGCAGGGCTACGACCACAACTGGGTGCTCGACCGCGAGGACGACGGCGCGCTCCGGCGCGCGGCCGTGCTGCACGACCCGCGCAGCGGCCGGACGCTGACCGTGCGGACGACCGAGCCGGGCATCCAGTTCTACTCGGGCAACCTCCTCGACGGCACGCTCGTGGGCACCGGCGGCGGGGTCTACCGCCAGGGCGACGGCGTGGCCCTGGAGACCCAGCACTTCCCCGACTCGCCCAACCGGCCGGACTTCCCCTCGACGGAGCTCCGCCCGGGCGAGGTGTACGTCAGCACGACGGAGTTCGACCTGGGCACCTGAGCCCTCGCTCGGCCGAGGTGTCGTGACGGGCCCGTGACCGCTCGTGATGACCGGCCGGGAGCGGCCGACAGGCCCGGCGCCGGCTCGCGGGGACGCGCGGGCACGCCGACCTACGGTTCTGCCGCGGGCCCGGACGCGGGTCCGCGGCACGGCGAGCGGGAGGCGGGAGCGCAGATGACCCAGGCGGTGCGGGGACCGGAGGGGTTCCGCGGCGGCATCGACGTCCGGGTGAGCCTGCGCGCGGACGCCGGGTCGGGGGAGAACGCCTTCGACGGCGCCTGGTTCCCGCGCAGCCGCGACCTCGCCGTCGAGGTGCCCGAGCTGGTGGCGGCCCTCGACCGGCGCGGCGTCCGCGTCGAGCGGTTCACCCACGCGCTCGAGCCGTGGCTGCCCGCGCCGCGCAAGCTCGTGGTCGACGGCCGCATCGTGCGCACCGGCGGCTTCCGCAGCATGGACCCGGGCGTGGTGTGCCTGAGCTGGGCCGGCGGCAACCGGGTCGCCGACCTGCTGGTGGTCCCTCCGGAGACCGACGTCATCACCGGCGTGCGCGCGCTGCGGCTGTGCACCCGCCGCGGGCTGCCCCGCTCCCCGCAGATGGTGCTGGCCGCCGCCCGGTCCCAGCCCCTGCCGCAGGTCCCGGGCCTGCCCACCACCCGCGCGGTCTAGCTCCTTCCGCCGTCCGCGAACCGGGTGGACGGCGGGCGGCGGGTGCACTGGGCTGCGGGCATGCGACTCCTGGTCCTCGGCGGCACCGCCTTCCTCGGCCGGCACGTGACGACGGCGGCGCTCGGCCGGGCCCCGGAGGGTGTCCGCGCGCTGCACGGCGACCGGGACGACCCCGACGCCCTGCCGCGGGCGCTGGGCGACTGGGCGCCGGAGCTCGTGGTCGACACGTCCTGCCAGACCCGCGCGGCGGCGGACAACGCCGCCGCCGGGCTGCGCGGTGCCGGCGTCCGCGGCTACGCCTTCGTCAGCAGCCTCAACGCCTACTCGACCTGGCCGCCGGGTCCCGTCCCCGACGAGCGGGACCGGACCTGGGACGGTGACGAGGACGAGTACGGCCCGGTCAAGGCGCACGCCGAGCGCGTCCTGGGCGCGGCGTTCCCCGGCCGGTTCCTGACCGCGCGGGCGGGGCTCATCGTCGGCCCCGACGACAACGTGCGCCGGCTGCCCTGGTGGCTCGAGCGCATCGCCCGCGGCGGCCGGGTCGTCGTCCCCGATGCGCTGGACCAGCCGATCGCGCTGGTCGACGTCCGTGACCTGGCCGGCTGGCTGGTGGAGATGGCCGAGCGCGGCACCGACGGTCCGGTCAACGCCACCGGGCCGGCCGGGATGACCACCCTCGGGGACCTGCTGCGGACCTGCCGGGAGGTCACCGGCAGCGACGCGGAGCTGGTGCCGGTGCCCGAGGAGGAGCTGCTCGCCGCGGGCGTCGAGCCGTGGCTGCACCTGCCGCTGTGGCTGCCCCGGGAGACGGCGACGACGGCGTGGGACGTCGGCACCGCCCGCGCCCGCGAGCTCGGCCTGCCCTCCCGGCCGCTGCGCGAGACGGTCACCGACACCTGGGCCTGGCTGCGGGGCGACCCGGTCCGGCTGCCCCCGCCGCACGGCCTGCCCGAGCCGGGCCTGCCCGCGGACCTCGAGACGGCGCTGCTGTCCGCGCGATGATCAGGTGACCTGATCGTGCGGCGTCCTCCCTCACGGTGGGACGTGAGGGAGGACGC
>NZ_JBJGYX010000084.1:0-16532 GCF_054050195.1 Geodermatophilus sp. SYSU D00710 | reverse complement strand
CGGTGGCCACCGCCACTGCGGCCGACCGGCCGGATCACCCGCCGGGCGCGACCAACCAGGCGTCGACGGTGATCGAGACGCGCCGCCCGACGAGGAACGCGGGCGCACGGATGCCGACCGCCGTCCGGTCCAGCTCGGCCTGCGCCCGGACCCGGAGCCGGTCGCCGTCGAGCGCCGCCTCGGGCCGGCCGGTCACCGTGAGCGGCGCCGTCGTCCCGCGCACGGACAGCTCGCCCTCCGCCGTCCACCCCCCGTCGCCGGTGGGGACGAACCGGTCGCAACGCCAGGTCATCACCGGGTGCCGGTCGATGTCGAGCAGGCCCGGCCTGCGCAGGTCGCGGTCCCGCTTGGCGATGCCGGTGTCCAGGGTGTCCAGGTCCAGGTCGGCGGACGCCCGGACCGGGTCGCCCGAGACGTCCAGCTCCACCCAGCCCGTGCTGCACGTCACCGTACCGTGCGCGACCCGGCCGAGGTTGCCGACGGCGAAGGCGATCCGGGTGCGGCTGTCGGAGACGGTCCACGTGCCGGCGGTGGCCGGCCGGGCGCGCAGCGGGGCGGTCACGACCGCACCCCCGTCGGCAGCTCGGCGAGCAGGACCCGCGCCATCTCGACCCGGTCGTGTCCCGGCAGCAGCGCCGGGTCCTCGTCCGGGAGCAGCTCCGTGCGCACCACGGCCTGCTGCACCCGGTCGCGGGCCTCGGTGGCGGTGGCCAGCCCGATGACGACGATCCGGTCGTCGGTGCTGCGCAGCGCGAGGACCTCGACGATGCCGTCGATGTCCCGCACCGCCGGCCAGATCCGGTCCCGGCCGCCGTGCTCGGCGGCATCCGCCCGCGCCGGGTCGCCGCCGGTGTCGAGCCAGGTGACCTGGGCGAACAGCGGGCGACGCCCGGTGGCGCGACCGTGCAGCTCGTCGGTGACCCGATAGACCCGGTCGGTGGCCGGCTCGTCGGCCCAGAGCGCGACGACGGTGCCGCGGCCCGGGTCCTCGACGTCGTCGAGCACGATGAGCCCGGCGGGCGAGGCGCCGGCGGGCAGGCAGCCGTCGACGACCTCCCGGACGCCCGGCCCGTGGCCGGCCGTGATCCGGAACCCGTGGATGGTGGCGTACACGGTCTCTCCCTCCTCCTCGGGGCGACGTCCGCGCCCCGGTGGGAGAGACGATCCGGCGGCGGGCGGTCCCGGACATCCGTGGGAGCACGCAACCGAGGTACGGAGGTTGGGCCCTCCACGCGCGGGAACGCGTCCTCGCACGCCTGGAGGACCGGGATACTGCGCCGTGTGGCGACCGCACGGACGGGAGCCGACGGCGGCCCGTTCGTCGGCCGCGACGCCGAGCTCCGCGAGCTGAGGACCTGCGTCACCGCAGCCGGGCACGGCGGCGGGGGTCTCGTGCTGGTGTCGGGACCGGCCGGCATCGGCAAGACCCGGACCGTCGAGGAGGCCACCGCGGCCGCCCCGGCCGTCGCCTGGGGACGTTGCGTCGACGATCCCGGTGCACCGCCGCTCTGGCCGTGGCGGCGGGTGCTGCGCACCCGCCCGGACGTGCAGTCCGCGGTGGCCGAGGCGCTGTCGGACGTCGACCTCCTCCGCGAGCGCAGCGCCGATCCCGAGGCGGCGCGCTTCCGCTTCGTCGCGACGGCGACCGATGCGGTGCTCGAGTCCGCCGCACGCGCCCCGCTGGTCGTCGTCCTGGAGGACCTGCACTGGGCCGACGAGACGTCGCTGCGGCTGCTGCGCCACCTCGCCGGCGAGCTGCACGGCTCGCGGCTGCTCGTCGTCGGCACGTACCGGGAGCCCGCCGGTACCGGTGCGGACCTGCTGGACCGCACCCTGCCGGAGCTGCTGCGGCGACCGGCGACGCGGTCGCTGCGGCTGGACCCGCTGACCGAGGACGACGTCCGCGCGTACGTCGGCGGGGACCGGGACGCGGCGCGGGTCGCGCACCGGCGCAGCGGGGGCAACCCGCTGTACCTGCGGGCGGTCGTCCGGGTGCTCGGCTCGGCCGGCGACGGCGCGGCCGAGGGGTCGGAGCTGCGCCACGTCGTCCGGACGACGCTGGCCACCCTGCCGCCGGCCGTCCTCGACCTCCTGGACACCGCCGCGGTGCTCGGCGAGGAGGTGGACGCCGCAGAGCTGGGCGCGGTCACCGGCCGGCCGATCGAGCAGGTGCACGCCGGACTGGACGACGCCGTGCGCGCGGGGGTCCTCACCGTCCTCCCCGACGTCCCGGGCCGACGGCGGTTCGCACACGCGGTGGTGCGGGACGCGATCTACGGCGAGCTGGCGCCGAGCACCCGTGAGGAGCTGCACCGGCGGTGCGCCGAGGCGCTCGAGCGGCTGCTCGCCGACGACGCCCCGGCCGCCGGGCTCGTGGCCGGCCACTGGCTGCGCGCTGCCGGCCCGGAGGCGCCGCACCGGGCGGTGGCCTGGGCGCGGCGCGCCGCGGACACCGCCACCCGCACGCTGGCCTTCGAGGACGCGTCCCGGTTCCTGTCGAGCGCCCTGGAGTCGGCCCGGCGGGCGGGGGCGGACGACGAGGAACGGGCCGCTCTGCTCGTCGACCTGGCGACGGCGGAGTTCCGCGCCGGTCGGTTCGGCCCGGCACTCGAGCACGCGGTCGCCGCGTCGGAGGCGGCAGCCGGCCGTGGCCGGTCCGACCTCATGGCGGCGGCGGCGCTCGCGGTGCACGACGTCGCCGTACCGGGCCGGAGCACGGCGCTGGTCGGCATGTGCGAGCGCGCCCTCGATGCGGTGGACGCCGATCGGGACCCGGGGCTCCGCTCACTCCTGCTGTCGCAGGCCGCCTCGACCCTCGCCGAGGCCGGCCGGCTGGGCGCGGCCGCACCCCTGGCGGTCGAGGCGCTGGAGCTGGCCGAGCGCTGCGGCGACCCGGGCGCGGTGATCGACGCCGTGCGGGCCCGGATGAAGGCGAGCCCCACCGCCGTCGACGCGCGCGAGCAGGCGCGCCTGGGGCTCCTCGCGATCGAGCACTCCGCCGCCTCAGGTCAGCCGCTGGCCGCGCTCTGGGGGGCGAGGTGGCGGATCGACGCCGGCATGGAGACCGGCGACACGACCACGGTGGACGACGAGCTCGCGCGGATCTCCGAGCTGGCCCGGCGGACCAGGCTGCCACTGGTGCGGTGGCACGACCTCCGGCTGCGGGCGTCGGTCGCGGCGCTGCGCGGCCGGTTCCCCGAGGCACTCGCGCTCAACGCCGAGGCCCGGGAGGTCGGCCTGGACCAGCTGGCCGCGGACGTCTCGACGGTGGGGTTGTCCCATGCCTTCGCGCTGCAGCACGCACTGGTCACCGGCGACACGAGGGAGTGGAGCGCCGAGGCCCGCGCCGCCCTGGACCGCGCCGACGCCACGCCGATCGTCCAGGTCACCCGGGCGCTGCTCGCGCTCCTGGAGGAGCGACGGGACGAGGCAGCTGCCCGGTACGAGGCCCTCCGGCGTCAGCTGGCCGAGCCGGACTTCGTCGGCTCCTCGGGCGTCGACGTCAACGTCGTCCCCCTGGTGGAGGCGTTCGCCGACGTGACCGCCGCGGAGCTGGTGCACCGGCAGCTGGTCGCTCGCCCGTACGCGGCCACCGGCGCGGGGGTGTACGGCCAGGGCTCGGTCGCCGTCCTGCTGGGCCGCCTCGCCGTCGTGCGCGGCCGTCTCGACGAGGCGATCGGCTGGTTCCAGCAGGCACTGGCGACCGACACGCACACCGGTGCCCGGCCCGCGGCGGTCAACGACCGCATCGGTCTGGCCGCCGCCCTGCTCGACCGCGGCCTCCGGGACGAGGTCGCCCGCGCGACCGAGCTCGTCCGGGTCGCGGCCGGCGAGGCGCGCCGCCTCGGGATGCCCCGCGCGGAGCGCGAGGCCGCCGCGCTGGTCGAGCGCGCCCGGCAGGCGGCCCGCCGCGCGGATCCGCTGACCACCCGTGAGCGCCAGATCGCGGAGCTCGTGGCCGAGGGACTCGCCAACCGGCAGATCGCCGAGCGGCTGTTCCTGTCCGAGCGCACGGTGGAGAGCCACGTACGGAACGCCCTGGGCAAGCTGGGGCTGACCAACCGCACACAGCTCGCCACCGCCACCCGCGCCCGCGGCAGCTAGCGCAGCGCCTCGACCGCGCGCCGGGCGCCGCGGACGCAGGCCGGCACGCCGACGCCGTCGTAGGCCGCCCCGGCCACCGCCAGGCCGGGCACCACGGCCACCGCCTCGCGGATCGCGACCACCCGCTGCGGGTGGCCGACCAGGTACTGCGGCAGTCCCCCGCCCCAGCGGGCCAGGTGCGTCGCCACCGGCTCCCGGCGCTCGAGCCCGAGCAGGTCGGCGACGTCGGCCACCACCGCGGCGGTGAGGTCGTCGTCGTCGCGCTGCAGCTCCACCTCGTCGCCGTAGCGGCCCACCGACGCCCGCACCCGCAGCAGGCCGTCGCCGGACAGGTGCGGCCACTTCGACGACGACACCGTGACGCCCTTGACCAGCCGCCCGGTCACCGGCGGCACCAGCAGCCCCGACCCGGCGTCGACCGGCTGGGCGGGGAAGGCCATCGCCACCACGGCCATCGACGCGTACGGGATGCCGCGCAGCGGTTCGACGGCGCCCGCCGCGATCCCGGCGAGCAGCCGCGCGGCCTTGCCCGCTGGCGCGGTGACGACGACGGCGTCGGCCTCGATCACCTCCGGCGCCGCGACCGGGCCGACGGCGACCTCGAGCCGTCCGTGCGCCCGGCGCAGCGCGTGGGCGGGCGTGCGGAGCCGGACGTGCGCCCCGGACGCCGCCACCAGCGCCTCCGGCAGCGCCCCGATCCCGTCGGCGACGGTGACGAACACCGGCCCGTCGGCGTCCCCGCGGCTGCGCGCCCCCGCGTCCCGGGCGGCCACCGCGGCGGCGAGCACGGTGTCGGCGTGCGGCAGCTGCGCGGCCAGTGCCGGCATGGTCGCCGCCAGCGACAGGTCGTCGGGCCGGCCGGCGTAGACCCCGCCCAGCAGCGGCTCGACCAGCCGGTCGACCACCTCGTCGCCGAGCCGGGCGCGCAGCAGGGCGCCCACCGAGACGTCACCGTCCAGCCGCAGCGGCGGCAGGTCGGCCTCCGCGCGCACCCGCGCGACCCCGTCGGGGGTGAGCACCCCGGCCAGCCCGTCGGCCGACGTCGGCACGCCCAGCACGGTGCCCGGCGGCAGCGGGTGGCGGCCGTCGGGCAGCACGATCGAGGCCTGCGTGGTCGAGGGGGCGACCAGCCGGTCGGCGAGCCCGAGCTCCGCCACCAGCTCGACGGCCTCGGGCACCCGGGCGAGCACCGCCTCGGGGCCGGTGTCGTACCAGGTGCCGGCCAGCTCGACCCGGTCGAGCTTGCCGCCGATCCGCCCGCCGGCCTCCACCACGACCACCTCGTCGCCGGGCCGCTCCCGCGACCAGGCGTACGCGGCGGCCAGCCCGGTGACGCCGGCCCCGACGACGACCAGCCGGCTCATCGCGCGGTGAGCTCGTGGACCAGCTCGACGACGTGGGTGAGCACCCCGGGGTCGGTCTCGGGCAGCACGCCGTGGCCGAGGTTGAACACGTGCCCGCGGGCGGCGCGGCCCTGCTCGACCACCCGGCGCACCTCGCGGTCGACGGTCCCCCGGTCGGCCAGCAGCACGGCCGGGTCGAGGTTGCCCTGCAGCGAGCGCTGCGGGCCGACCCGCCGCGCGGCCTCGTCGAGCGGCACCCGCCAGTCGACGCCCACGACGTCGGCGCCGGCGTCGCCGATCAGCGCGAGCAGCTCACCGGTGCCGACGCCGAAGTGGACGCGCGGCACGTCGCGGTCCCCGAGCCCGTCGAACACCGCGCGGGAGTGCGGCAGCACGCGGGTGCCGTAGTCGGCCGCCGACAGCACCCCGGCCCAGGAGTCGAACAGCTGCACCGCGGAGGCGCCGTTGTCGACCTGCACCCGCAGGAACGTCGCCGCGGACACGGCGAGCCGGTCGAGCAGCCGGGACCAGGCCTCGGGCTCGGCGTACATGAAGGCCTTGGTCCGGGCGTGCTCCTTCGACGGGCCGCCCTCGATGAGGTAGGTCGCCAGCGTGAACGGCGCCCCGGCGAACCCGATGAGCGGCGTGGGCCCGAGCTCGGCGACCAGCCGGCGCACCGCCGTCGCGAGGAAGTCCAGCCGGTCGGGCTCGAGGTCGGGCAGCGCGTCGACGTCGGCCACCGTGCGCACCGGGTCGGCGACCACCGGGCCGATGCCGGGCTTGATCTCGACGTCCACGCCGGCCACCACGAGCGGCAGCACGATGTCGGAGAAGAGGATCGCCGCGTCCACGCCGTGCCGGCGGACCGGCTGCAGGGTGATCTCGGCGACCAGGTCGGGGTCCTGGCAGGCCCCGAGCATCGCCGTCCCGGCGCGCAGCGCGCGGTACTCCGGCAGCGAGCGGCCGGCCTGCCGCATGAACCACACCGGCGTCCGGTCGACCGGGAGGCCGCGCGCGGCGCGGACGAGGTCCGAGTCGGCGGGGGACGACGGACGGGCGGCAGCGGTGCTCACGACGGTCGATCCTCCCAGACCCCGGGCACGGCGGGCGGGCGCCCGCCCGGTGCCCGGCGGTCACCGCGGGCCCGTCCCGGGCCGCCCACCAGCGGCGAGTCCGAGACAGACCGGGCCCGGGGCCCTACCCTGCGAGCGTGGAGCCTCGCAGCGTGGCCGGTCCCCGGGAGGGTGCCGGTGCCCGCGCGGCTCCCGACCCCCCACCCGCCGACTTCGCCGCCGGCATCGCCTCGCTCACCGCGCTGCGGACCCGCCCCGAGATGGTCGTCGAGACCATCCCCGCGCCGCAGCGGCTCGCGCCCTTCGCCCACGCACTCGGCATCCGGGTGACCGAGGGCGAGGGCGAGGAGGAGGTCGAGCTCGCCGTCGGCCGGTTCATCGTGCTGTACGACCCCGCCGGGCACGAGTCGTGGGACGGCACCACCCGCTGCGTCGGCTACCTGTCGGCCAGCACCGACGAGCACATGGTCGACGACGCGATGTTCTCCGAGGTCGCCTGGAGCTGGCTGACCGAGGCGCTGGCCGGCAGCGGCGCCGCGGCGCACGCGCTCGGTGGCACGGTGACCCGGACCGCGTCCACCCGCTTCGGTGACCTCGCCGGCCCCGAGCACTCCGTCGACGTCGAGATCCGCGCCTCCTGGACCGCCGGGGACACCGCCCTGGACCGGCACCTCGACGCCTGGCTGGAGGTCCTCGGCACCGCGGCGGGGCTGCCCCCGCCCGGCGTCTCCCTGCTGGGTCCCTCCGGCTCCGTCGACGACGGCAACTAGGATCGGCACCGGGGAGTCCGGCACTCCCCGGGTCCGCACCGGCCGGCCGAGGCCGCCGGGAGCCGGGACAGCGGCGGCGGACGCACGGACCGACACGGGCGAGAAGGTGGACGGCAACTGAGCACCGACCCCCTGCCCGACGTCTCCCCGGACGACGACGCCGCGCCTGCCGCGGTGCCGCTGCTCGCCCCGCGCGACGGCCTGCCGCCGGTCATCGACACCCCCGCGGCCCTCGCCGGCTACGCCGAGGCGCTGCGCGCGGGCAGCGGCCCGGTCGCCGTCGACGCCGAGCGCGCGTCGGGCTACCGCTACGGGCAGCGCGCCTACCTGGTGCAGCTGCGCCGCGTGGGCGCCGGCACCGGCCTGGTCGACCCCGTCCCGTTCGACGACCTCTCCGCCGTCCAGGCCGCCATCGCCGATGAGGAGTGGGTGCTGCACGCCGCCAGCCAGGACCTGCCCTGCCTCGCGGAGATCGGGATGGTCCCGGCGCGCATCTTCGACACCGAGCTCGCCGCCCGCCTCGCCGGCCTGCCGCGGGTGGGTCTGGCCGCCGTCGTGGAGTCCCTGCTCGGGTACTCGCTGGTCAAGGGCCACTCCGCCGCCGACTGGAGCACCCGCCCGCTGCCGGAGGAGTGGCTGGTCTACGCCGCCCTCGACGTCGAGGTGCTCGTCGACCTGCGCGACGCGCTCGCCGCGCTGCTGGCCGACCAGGGCAAGACCGAGTGGGCCCGGCAGGAGTTCGCCGCCGTCCTCGCCGCCGGGCCGCCCGCCCCGCGGCAGGACCCGTGGCGGCGCACCTCCGGCGTGCACGGGCTGCGCAGCCGTCGCCAGCTGGGGATGCTGCGGTCGCTGTGGCAGGCCCGCGACGACCTGGCCCGCCGGCGCGACATCGCCCCGGGCCGGGTGCTGCCCGACTCCGCGATGGTGTCCGCCGTCCAGGCCGACCCGCAGAGCGAGGCGGCCCTGCTCGAGCTGCCGGTGTTCCGGGGCCGGGCCAACCGCCGGCTGGTGACCACGTGGTTCGGGGCGTTGGCCCGCGGCCGCGCGCTGCCGGAGTCGGACCTGCCGCTGCAGAGCCGCCCCGGTGAGGGGCCGCCGCCGGTCAACCGGTGGGCCGACCGCGACCCGGCCGCGGCGACCCGCCTGCAGGCCGCCCGGACGGGGCTGGCCGAGCTGGCCGACAAGCACGCGGTGCCGGTGGAGAACCTGCTCTCCCCCGACCTGGTCCGGCGGCTGATGTGGACCCCGCCCGAGCCGCGCGACCCCGACGCGGTCGCGGCGGCCCTGCGGGCCGGCGGGGCCCGCGAGTGGCAGGTCGAGCTGACCCGCGACCTGCTCGCCGACGCGCTCTCCCGCGCCTGAACCGGTGAGGGTCCGCCGTCCGGTGCCGGACGGCGGACCCTCGTGGCGTCAGTGGCCGGTGGCCGCGGCCCGCCGCCGGGCCAGCGCGTCGACGCTGGCGGCCAGCAGGAGCACCCCGCCGGTGATGATGAAGTTGAGGTACGCCTCGGTACCCAGCAGGCCCAGGCCGTTGGCGATGATCGCCACCACCAGGCCACCGAGGACCGCGTCGCGCACCCGGCCCCGGCCACCGAAGAGGCTGGTGCCACCGATGACCGCGGCGCCGACGGCGTAGAGCAGCGTGTTGCCGCCGCCGGACCCCGGCGCCACCGAGCCGAGCCGGGCGGCCGCGACGATGCCGCTGATCGCCGCCAGGGTCGAGCCGATGACGAACACCGCCACCCGGATCCGGGTGACGCTGATGCCCGCCCGCCGGGACGCCTCCGCGTTGCCCCCGACCGCGTAGACGTGCCGGCCGAAGCTCGTGCGACCGAGCACGAAGGTCAGCGCCAGCAGCAGGATGACCACCAGCGGGATGGCGTAGGGGATGCCGGCGAGGACCACGCCGGGAGCCGGGGCCCGGTCGACGCTCAGCACCGCCGTGACCACGACGACGACGGCGGCGATGACGCCGATCCGCACGAGGACCACGGCGAGCGGGGCGTGCGCGAGCCCCTTGGCCCGCTGGACGCGGAACCGGTTGAGCTGCAGCGCCGCGTACGCGGCGATGGTCAGCAGGGCGAGGACCCAGCCGAGGACGACCGGCAGGTTCCGGTCGCTGATCGCCGAGATCACCGGGTCGCGCACCGGCACCGTGCCACCCTCGCCGATGAGCCGCAGCGTGAAGCCCTGCCAGCCGAGGAAGAGCGCCAGTGTGACGACGAACGACGGGATGCCGATCAGTCCGACGAGGCTGCCGGTGAACAGGCCGATGAGCACGCCGGTGAGCAGGGCGGCCCCCACGGCGACGTACCACGGTGCGCCGGCGTCGGCGAGCAGCTTGGCCATGACCGCGGCGCAGACGCCGCTGACCACACCGGCGGACAGGTCGATCTCGCCCAGCAGCAGGATGAAGACCAGGCCCATCGCCAGGATGATGATCGGCGCCGCCTGGTCGGCCAGGTTGGCCATGTTGCGCGGGGTCAGGAACGTCTCGGGCCGCAGCACGAAGAACAGCAGTCCGAGGACGACGATGCCGAGGACGGCGGGCAGCGCACCCAGGTCACCGCCCCGGACGCGGTCGATGTAGGCCCGGACCGTGCCGCCGAGGGTGTCGGCGCTGCGATCGGCCTCGAAGCCCGACGGCGCGCCGCCGGGCTCCTGTGCGCTCGTCGGCTTGGAGATGGTGCTGGACATGCTCAGACCTCCACCGCTGCGGCGTCGGCGGGTGCGATGCCCAGGTTGCCCGACCGGCCCGCCGTGATGAGCTCGATGACCTGCGGCCGGTCGACCTGGGAGATGGGGATGTCGGCCGCCATCCGGCCCAGGTACAGGGCCGCGACGCGGTCGGCGACCTCGAAGACGTCGACCATGTTGTGGCTGATGAAGACCACCGCGTGACCGGTGTCGGCCAGCCGCCGGACCAGGTCGAGCACCTGCCTGGTCTGCGCGACGCCGAGGGCGGCGGTCGGCTCGTCGAGGATGACCAGCTTGGACTCCCAGAGCACGGCCTTGGCGATGGCGACCGTCTGCCGCTGGCCGCCGGAGAGGCTGGAGACCAGCTGGCGCACGGACTTCAGCGTGCGCACCGAGAGCTTGGCGAGGGTGTCCCGGGCCGCCACCTCCATGGACGACTCGTCCAGGACGATGCCGTTCTTGCGCTCGCGGCCGAGGAACATGTTCTGGACGACGTCGAGGTTGTCGGCCAGGGCGAGGTCCTGGTAGACGACCTCGATCCCGAGCGCCGCGGCGTCGCGCGGGCCGGTGACGGTGACCGGCCGGCCCTCGAAGACGAACTCGCCGGAGTCGATCGGGTGGATGCCGGCGATGGACTTGATGAGCGTGCTCTTGCCCGCGCCGTTGTCGCCGACCAGCGCGGTGACCTGGCCGGGGTAGACCTTCATGTGCACGTCGTGCAGGACCTGGATGGCGCCGAAGCTCTTGTTGACGCCGCGGAGCTCCAGGGTGGGGGTGACGTCCTGGGGACGGTCGGTGGGTGCGGACACGCCGGGCCTCTCGGTCGTGCTGGTGGGGCTGGGACAGCAGCCGCCGGGGCGCCCATCATCGACGCCCCGGCGGCCGTTGACCACTACTCGATCCCGAGCTCCTGGCAGGCGGCGGCGAACTCGCCGGTGCAGAGCTCCTCGGCGCTCACGAACTCGTCCTCGACGACGTCGCCGACGTTGTCCCGGAAGATCGCGACGGGGGTGAGCAGGACCGACGGGACCTCGCGGCCACCCTCGGGGTCCTCCACGGTGCCGGTGGTCTCGCCCTCCTCACCGTTGATGAGCGCGACGGCCAGCTCGGCGAGCGCGTTGGCCTCCTCGCGGACCGACTTGTAGACCGTCATGCACTGGTCACCGGCGAGGATGTTCTGCAGCCCCTCGACGGTGGCGTCCTGACCGGTCACGTTCGACTGGCCCGCGGCGTTGTTGCGCTCCAGGATCTGGATCACCGAGTTGGCGAGGCCGTCGTTGGCGGCCAGCACGCCCTGGATGTTGCCGCCGGCCTGGGTGTACATCTGCTCGAAGATCGTCGCCGCCTCCTGGTTGTCCCACTCGGGCACGGCCTGCTCGGCGACCTGGGTGTACTGCGTCAGCGGGTCGAGGATCTCGTGGGCGCCCGACGAGAACAGCGTCGCGTTGTTGTCGTCCGGAGAGCCGTTGAGGAACGCGATGTTGCCCTGCGCGACGCCGTTGGCCTCCAGGCACTGCTGCAGGCCCTGGCCCTGCAGCCGGCCCACCTCGGTGTTGTCGAAGGAGACGTAGTACTCCGCGGTGCCGCCCAGGGTCAGCCGGTCGTAGTCGATCGTGGCGACGCCCTCGTTGGACGCCTGCTCCTGGATCTGGGCGCCCGACGCCGAGTCGAGGTTCACGATCGCGAGGACGGTCGCACCCTCGGTGATCATCTGCTCGGCGATGGTCGCCTGCCGCTGCGCGTCACCCTCGGCGTTCTGGATGTCGTACTCGACACCGGCCTCCTCGAACGCCGCCTCGAGGTAGGGGCGGTCGAAGTTCTCCCAGCGCACCGAGGACTCGGTGTCGGGGAGGATCACGCCGACCCGCCCGGCGGCCTCGCCGCCACCGCCACCGCCGCCGCTCTCCTCTCCGCCGCCGCTGTCGCCGCCACAGGCGGCCAGGCTGAAGACGAGGGAGGCCGCGAGGGCCGTCATGATCGTGTGCCGTCGCGCCATGGATCTCCACCGTTCCGTCGGGAATCTACAGAAGTGCGGCGGCCAATATGCGCTCTGGATCACACCCGTCGCAAGAGTGCGTCCGTGACGTTGCCGGACCGTGACCCTCGCGGAGCGCGGCAGCACCTCTGCCGTCCGCCGCCCCGGAGGGGTCGGGTCGGGCTTGGTCCACGGGTTACCGGCGGGTAACTTCAGGGTGCCGCGCCCGTCTCGGGCCGGTTCCCGATCCCGCTGCGGAGGTCCCATGTCCCGCTCGCTGCGCGAGGTCGTCTTCGTCGACGGCGTGCGCACCCCCTTCGGCAAGGCCGGCCCGAAGGGCATCTACGCCGAGACGCGCGCCGACGACCTCGTCGTCCGCGTCATCCGCGAGCTGCTGCGCCGCAACCCCGCACTGCCGCCCGAGCGCGTCGACGAGGTCGCGATCGCGGCCACCACCCAGGTCGGCGACCAGGGGCTGACCATCGGCCGCACCGCCGCGCTGCTGGCCGGGCTGCCGCAGTCCGTGCCGGGCTACGCGATCGACCGCATGTGCGCCGGCGCCATGACGGCCGTGACCACCACCGCCAGCGGCATCGCCTTCGGCGCCTACGACGTCGCCATCGCCGGCGGGGTCGAGCACATGGGCCGCCACCCGATGGGCGAGGGCGCCGACCCCAACCCGCGGTTCTTCAGCGAGAAGCTGGTCGACGGCTCGGCGCTGGTCATGGGCTCCACCGCCGAGAACCTGCACGACCGCTTCCCGCACCTGACCCGGGAGCGGGCCGATGCCTTCGCGCTGGCCAGCCAGCAGCGCTACGCCAAGGCCGTGGCCAACGGGCAGGTCGGCCCGGAGCTGGTGACCGTGGCCACCCGGTCGCAGGAGCACGGCTGGGGGCTGGCCACCGTCGACGAGCCGCCGCGGCCGGGCACCACCCTGGAGAGTCTGGCGACGCTCAAGACCCCGTTCCGCCCGCACGGGCACGTCACCGCCGGCAACGCCGCGGGGCTCAACGACGGCGCCACCGGCTGCATCCTCGCCGCCGAGGAGGTCGCGCACGAGCTCGGACTCGGCGTCGGCATGCGGCTGGTCGGCTACGGCTTCGTCGGCGTCGCGCCCGAGGTCATGGGCGTCGGCCCGGTCCCCTCGACCGAGCGCGCGCTGGCCCGCACCGGCCTCACCATCGACGACATCGGCCTGTTCGAGCTCAACGAGGCCTTCGCGGTCCAGGTGCTGGCCTTCCTCGACCACTTCGGCATCGCCGACGACGACCCGCGGGTCAACCCCTGGGGCGGCGCCATCGCCGTCGGCCACCCGCTGGCCTCCTCCGGCGTCCGGCTGATGACCCAGCTGTCCCGCCAGTTCGCCGAGCGGCCCGACGTCCGCTACGGCCTGACCGCCATGTGCGTGGGCCTGGGCATGGGCGCCACGGTCATCTGGGAGAACCCGAACTGGGAGGGCACCACCAAGTGACGACTGCCGTCTTCGACACCGAGGTCGTGACCACCGCGCGGGTGCGGTACCTGCGGGTGCCCGGTCTGGCCGGTGAGATCGCCCTGGTCACCCTGGACAACGGGCACGACCACACCCGCCCGTCCACCTTCGGCCCCGGCGGGCTGGCCTCGCTCGACGCCGCGCTCGACGAGATCGCGGCGCACACCCCGGCGCCGGCGGCCATCGCCGTCACCGGCAAGCCGTTCGTCTTCGCCGTCGGCGCCGACCTCTCCGGCGTCCCGGCGGTCACCTCCGCCGACCAGGCGCGGGAGATGGCCCGGACCGGGCACCGGGTGTTCCGCCGGCTCAAGGACTCGGCGGTCCCGACGTTCGCGTTCGTCAACGGCGTGGCCCTCGGCGGCGGCCTGGAGCTGGCGCTGCACTGCCACCACCGCACGATCGCCTCGACGGCGCTGGTCGCCTTCCCCGAGGTCTTCCTCGGCCTGGTGCCCGGCTGGGGCGGCACGCAGCTGCTGCCGGACCTCGTCGGGATCGACGCGGCGGTGACCGTCGTCGTCGAGAACGCCCTCTCGCAGAACCGGATGACCCCGGCCCCGAAGGCGGCGGCGCTCGGCATCGCCGACGCCGTCTTCGAGCCGGCCGACTTCCTCGAGCGCTCGCTGGAGTGGGCCGCCGGCGTGCTCGACGGCGACGTCGTCGTGTCCCGCCCCGAGGTCGACCGCGCCGCGTGGGACGCCGCCGTCGAGCGGGCCCGGGGGATCGTGGCGGCCCGCACCCGCAACGCCTCCCCCGGCGCGCTGCGCGCCGTCGAGCTGCTCGACCTGGCCCGCGCCGGGGTCGAGGGCGAGGCGTTCACCGTCGGCACCGCCGCCGAGGACGAGGCGCTCACCGACCTGCTGATGAGCGACGAGCTGCGGGCCTCGCTGTACTCGTTCGACCTGGTCAACAAGCGGGCCAAGCGGCCGGCCGGCGCGCCGGACAGGTCCCTGGCCCGGAAGGTCACCAAGGTCGGCGTCGTCGGCGCGGGCCTGATGGCCTCCCAGCTGGCGCTGTTGTTCGTGCGGCAGCTGGAGGTGCCGGTCGTTCTCACCGACGTCGACCAGGCGCGCGTCGACAAGGGCGTGGGCTACGTGCACGGGGAGCTGGAGAAGCTGGCCGCCCGCGGTCGGCTGTCGCCGGACCGGCTCAACCGGCTCAAGGGCATGGTCACCGGCGCCCTGGACAAGGCGGTCTTCGCCGACGCCGACCTCGTGATCGAGGCCGTCTTCGAGGAGATGTCGGTCAAGCAGCAGGTGTTCGCCGAGGTCGAGGCGGTCGTGTCGGCCGAGTGCGTGCTCGCCACCAACACCTCCGCGCTGTCGGTGACCGAGATGGCCTCCAAGCTCGAGCACCCCGAGCGGGTCGTGGGCCTGCACTTCTTCAACCCGGTGGCGGTGCTCCCGCTGCTGGAGGTGGTGCGCGCCGAGCGGACCGACGACGCCACGCTGGCCACCGCGTTCGCCGTCGGCAAGCAGCTGAAGAAGTCGTGCGTGCTGGTGGCCGACGCCCCGGCGTTCGTGGTCAACCGGCTGCTGACCCGCTTCCTCGGCGAGGTCACCGCCGCCGTCGAGCAGGGCACGCCCGTGGCCGTGGCCGACCGGGCGCTGGACCCGCTGGGCCTGCCGATGACGCCGTTCGAGCTGCTCACGCTGGTCGGCCCGCCGGTCGCCCTGCACGTGGCCGAGCGGATGCACGAGGCCTTCCCCGACCGGTTCGCCGTCGGCGAGGGGCTGCGCCGGATGGTCGAGCTGGGCAAGACCTCGGTGTACTCCGAGCCCGGCGTCGTCGACCCCGAGCTCGAGGGCATCGACGCCGGCGACTCCCCGCTGTCGGAGGAGCAGGTGCGCGAGCGCGCCGTCGACGCGCTGGCCCAGGAGATCCGGCTGATGCTCGACGAGGGCGTCGTGCTTGCCGTGCAGGACATCGACCTGTGCATGCTCCTGGGCGCCGGCTGGCCGTTCTGGCTGGGCGGCATCTCGGCGTACCTCGACCGCGCCGGCGTCTCCGAGCGGGTGACCGGCTCGCGGTTCCTGCCGAGGGGCGTGGCCGGCCTCCCCGCCTGACCCCTGGGCACTTCCGCGGAAGTGCACACCGGACGACGACGGCCTGGGTCCCCGCGCGGGGCCCGGGCCGTTCGCCGTCCCGGGCTGTCCTGGCTCACCCCCGCGCGCCGCCGGTCACGCCGGACCGGCCGCGGCGGTGCCCGACCTCACGCTGCGGGCTGAGGTCGGGCACCACACGGCGAGGTCGACGGCGCAGACGGTCGGGCGCGGGTGTGCACGTCCACGGAAGTGCACACCGGACGACGGACGGGGCCTCGCGTGCGGGTCTGCCGTTCGTCGTCTCAGCGGAACCTGCGCGTGAGGCTGTCCATCGTGCGGTCCACCGAGGCGATCTTGACGTGCGAGATGCCGGCCGTGGCACCGGCGGCGAGCATCGCCTCGTGCGCCGCCCGCAGCGTGGCCCACAGAGCGTCGGCGTCGCCCTCGAGCGTCGTCCCGAGGGCGCCGACCTCGTACCGCAGCCCGGAGGCCTGGATGACGCGCACCGCGGCCTCGACGAAGGCGTGCGGGTCGTCCGGCGTCTCGGCCGGCGAGGGCGCGACCTGGATCTCGGCGATCACTGCTGGGCGCCGTCCACGGGCGCTGTGGCCGGTGTGTCGGAGCGCTCGCTGACCACCGCGGTCCACTCGGCGATGCGCCGGGCCACGTCCTGCTCGGTCAGGCCGCAGTCGGCGAGGACCTGGCCCCGGCTGCCGTGCTCGAGGAACGCCTGCGGCAGGCCCAGCGCCCGCACCGGCACGTCGACCTGGCGGTCCTGCAGCGCCTGGGTCAGGGTCGCGCCGACCCCGCCGGCCCGCCCGCAGTCCTCGACGGTGACCACCAGCCGGTGCTCGGCGGCCAGCTCGACCAGCTCGTCGGAGACCGGCAGCACCCAGCGCGGGTCGACGACGGTCACCCCGATGCCGTGGTCGGCGGCGCGCTCGGCAGCGGCCAGGCAGGTCGGCACCATCGAGCCGACGGCGACCAGCAGGACGTCGGGCCGGTCCCCGCCGTGCCGCAGCACGTCGACCGGCCC
>NZ_JBJGYX010000083.1:0-16744 GCF_054050195.1 Geodermatophilus sp. SYSU D00710 | reverse complement strand
CCCCCCCCCCCCCCCCCCCCCCCCCCCCCCCCCCCCCCCCCCCCCCCCCCCCCCCCCCCCCCCCCCCCCCCCCCCCCCCCCCCCCCCCCCCCCCCCCCCCCCCCCCCCCCCCCCCCCCCCCCCCCGCTGCTCGAGCACCTGCACTCACTGCTGAAGGCGGTGCTCGAGCAGCCGGTGGCCGCCTGAGGTCACCCGCCGGGTGAGCAGTCGTCGCGGCAGGACACGGCGGGTCGGCCCGTGTCGCCGACCGCGACTGCTCACCCGGGCCGCGATCACACCTCGGTTCAGCGCAGGGCGGCGGAGACCTCTGCGGCCAGCGTGCCGACGTGCCGGTCGCTGAGCATGCCGATCCGCCCGTCGTCGAGGTCGCCGTGGTAGCCGGGGACCCCGACCACCCGCAGCTCGCCGACCCTGCGCCGCCAGGCGCCGAGCGTGCGGGACGCCGCGGCCCGTGACCCCTCGGCGAGGAAGTAGGAGACCGGGCCGTCGAACCGGCCGGGCCGGTAGGCCTCTGACACCTCCTGGGTCCCGAGGAAGAACGCCAGCTCGGGATCGGGCGCCGCAGCCGGCGCCGGCTGCGCGGCCCCGCCCCGGACCGCGCGGACGAGCCGGCGCAGCGGCCGGCCGGCGCGGACCGTGGCCCAGCGGCCGGCCCAGCGCACCCGGCCCGCCTCCCACCGGTTGAGCGCCGCCTGGGGCGGGCGGGCGTCGAGCAGGCCGAGGCAGCCGACCTCCTCGCCCGCGGCGCGCAGCCGGGTGGCGACCTCGAAGGCGACCAGGCCGCCGAAGGAGTAGCCGAGCAGGGTGTAGGGCCCCTCCGGCTGCGCGGCGCGGACCTGCGCCAGCGCGTCGGAGGCGACCTCCTCGATCGTGCGGTGCCGCCCGCCGGCGTCCCGCAGCGGCAGGCGCAGGCCGAGCACCGGCCGGCCGGTGTCCAGCCGGTCGACCAGTCCGGCGTACAGGTTCAGCTGTCCCCAGGCGTCGGGCACGAGGAACACCGGGGAGCCCTCCCCGGCCCGCAGCTCGGGAACGGCGGCGGGGGCGGCGGAGAGCGCCGCGGCGGCGGCCCGGGCCAGGCCGGCCGGCGTCGGGTCCTCGGCGAACCGCTGCACCGGGACGTCGGCGTCGAGCTCCAGCCGGACCCGCCGCAGCAGGCTGAGCACCTGGCGGGAGGTCCCGCCGAGGTCGGACCAGTCGTCGCCGGGGTCGGCGGAGCGCACCCCGAGGACCTCGCACCAGATGCGGGAGGCCTGCCCGAGCAGGCCGCCGTCCTCCTCCGGCGCGGCCGGGGCGGCGGTGGCCGCCACGACCACCCGGCGGATCTCGTCCAGGCAGCCGGGGTTGCGCAGCGCGACGGCGTTGGCGATCGGGTCGCCGTTGACGGCGTCGCGCGCGGCGCGCTCGGAGCGCTTGCCGTTGTGGGTCAGGGGCAGCTCGCCGACCGCGACGACCAGCGAGGGCACGTGCGCGGCGGAGGCCTCCCGGCGCAGCGTGCGCCGGATGGTGCGGTCGAGGTCGCCGTCGAGCCGGGCGCCCGGCCGCAGGACGACCAGCAGCACCATGCGCGAGCCCCCGGGCCGGCCGTCGTCGCGCTGCTCGACGGCCATCGCGTCGGCGACGTCGGGGAGCTGCCGGAGCACGGTGTAGATCTCGCTGGGCCCGATGCGCAGCCCGTCGATGTTGAGGACGCCGTCGGAGCGCCCGTGCAGCCGCGAGGACCCGTCGGCGTCGAACTCGATCAGGTCGCCGTGGGTCCACGTCCCCGGGTGGTCGGCGAAGTAGGCGTCGTGGAACCGCCGGCCGTCGGGATCGCGGAGGAACCCGACGGGGCGGCTCGGGAAGGGGCGCCGGCAGACCAGCTCGCCGACCTCCCCGACGACCTCGCGGCCGTCCTCGTCGACCGCCGCGACGTCGAGCCCGAGGCTGCGCGTCTGGCAGCGGCCCCGCCGGACCGGCACGTCGGGGGCGCCGAGCACGAAGCAGCCGATGATGTCGGTGCCACCGGAGATCGACTGCAGCGGCACCGGCCCGACCGCCTCGGCGACCCAGTCGAACTGCCAGTCGTGCAGGACCGCGCCGGTGGAGAGCACGGCCCGCAGCGCCGACAGGTCGGTGGTGTCGGCGGGCCGGAGGCCGGCGTCCTGACCGAGCTGCAGGTAGGCCGGGCTGGTGCCGAAGACCGTGACGCGGTGGTCGGCCGCGAGCTGCCACAGCGTCTCCGGGCCGGCGACGGGGCCGTCGTAGACGACCACGTGGGCGCCGGTGACCAGCGCCGACAGCTGCCAGTTCCACATCATCCAGGCGGTGGTGGTGTGGAAGTACAGCGTGTCGCCGGGGCCGAGGTCGACGTGCAGCCGGTGCTCCTTGACGTGCTCGAGCAGCGTGCCGCCGGCCCCGTGCACCATGGCCTTGGGCGGGCCGGTGGTGCCCGACGAGAACATCACGAACAGCGGCGTGTCGAAGGCGTGGTGCGGCCACCCGACGGCGGGCTCGGCGTCCGCGGTGGCGTCGGCCAGCCGGTCCACCGGCAGGCCGAGGTCGGGCAGCGGCCGGTCGTCGAGCAGCAGCACCCGGCGCAGCGTGGGCAGGCCGGCCACGACCTCGACGACGACGTCGTCGGCGACCGCCCGGCGGTCGAGGACGAGCACCGCGGGGTCGACCTGCCCGAAGCGGCCGAGCAGGGACGCCGCGCCCATGTCCGGTGCGGCCGTGGAGACCGCAGCCCCGATCGCGGCCACGGCGAGGGCGACGACGGCGGTCTCGCCGGTGTTGCCCGCGATGAGCACGACCCGGTCGCCCTCGGCGAGCCCCAGCCGGCGCAGCGCGGTCACCGTCCGCGCGACGGCGTCGCGCAGCTCGCCGCGGGTCCACCTGTCGGCCGGGCGGTCGGCGTGCACGGCGGTGAGCGCGGGGGCGTCGTCGCCGGCGCCCTCGAGCGGGCGCAGCAGCGCCTCGGCGTAGTTCAGCCGCAGGTCCGGGAAGAACCGGGCGGTCTCGACGTCGGTGCCGGTCAGCACGACGTCCGCGGACCCCGACCACGGCAGCTCCGACCAGTCGAGCAGGGCGCGCCAGAACTGCTCCGGCCGCTCGACCGAGAAGGCGTGCAGCGCGCCGGGCGCGTCCAGGGCGGTGCCGGTGAGCTCCTCGCAGCGGGCGCGGAAGCGCGCGAGCTGGGGGACGGCGGGGGCCAGGGTCATCGGGGGATCTCCTCGTCCGGGGCGACCGCGAGGCTGGCCACCCACCCGTCGGGCACGGGCACGTCGTGCAGCGTCCAGCCGGCCACCGGTCCGCGGGCCGGCCCGACGGTGGTGACCACGGCGGCCGGGTCGTCGCGCAGCCCGGTCCCGCGGGCCTTGAGGACGGCCTCCTTGCGGGTCCAGGCGCGGGTGGCCGCGACCGGGCGGGCGCCCGGCGGCAGCAGCGCGATGGCCCGCAGCTCGGTGGGGTGCAGCCAGCCCTCGGCGGCCACGTCCGGCGTCCAGGGCGCCACCGGCTCCAGGTCGACGCCGATCCGGCGGCCGCGGGCCACGGCGACGACGCCCAGGTCGCCGCCGGCCGCGCACCCGGCGTCGAGCCGCGTGGCCGCGGGCAGCTCCGGGCGGCCGGTGGGCCCCGTGGTGAGCGGCACCCGGCGGGGGTCGGTGCCCAGCTCGGTCGCGAGCGCGGTGCGGAGGGCGGCGCGCAGCAGCACGCGGCGCCGGTGGACGGCGGGTGTGCCGCGCCGGGCGCGGGCGACCTCGCCGGGGGAGAGCAGCGCCTCCGCGCGGGCCAGGCCGTCGTCGTCGGCCACCAGGGGGACGACGGTCACCGTCACGCCCGGGGTCACCTCGCGCGCGGGCGCGGGTGAGGGCGGCGGCATGCCGGCGATGCTGGCAGCGGGCGCCGTCGCTTCCATCCCCCGTCGTGGGGACACCACCCGGCCGGGTGGCCCGCCGCCTGCGCCGGGCGTGGGGGCCGGTGTGGCAGGCTCCGCTGGTGCGTACCCGTCGGCTGACCGTGTCGATGGCCGTCGGCCTGGCCGCCGTGGCCGCCGTGGCCGGCTGCCGGACCTCGCCGTCCGTGGCCGCCTACGTCGGCGAGGAGCAGGTGACCGTCGCCGAGCTGCAGTCGGCCGTGGACGACCGGCTCGCCGACCCCGCGATCGACGAGGCCGTCGGCGGGCCGGGGAGCGACTTCACCCGGCAGGTGCTCACGCTGCTGGTCCGCGAGGAGCTCTACGCACAGGCCGCGCAGCGGTACGACGTCGAGGTCACCGACGCCGAGCTCGACGCGTTCATCGAGGAGGCGCTGGCCGGCCAGGACGCCGAGGCGCTGTACGCGCAGGCCGCCGGCCAGGGCTACTCACGGGAGGACGTCCGGGAGAGCGCCCGCCAGCAGCTGCTGCGCCGCGAGCTCGGCGCCGCCACCGGCGACGCCGCCGGCCTGGACGAGGCGGCGCTGCGCGCCCGCTACGAGCAGGTGCGCGCCGACCTCGAGCAGCTCTCCCTCGGCTACTTCGTCGTCCCCGACCAGGCCACCGCCGACAGCTCCCTCGCCGAGATGACCGCCGCCCCCGCGTCCTACCCGGCCGTGGCCGCGCGGTTCCCCGGCGAGAACTCGCTGCCGCAGCTGCAGACCACCGCCGCGAGCGAGGTGAGCGGGCCGCTGGCCGAGGGCATCGCCGCGGCGGCTCCCGGCACCGGCTTCACGCTGACCCTGCCGGGGGTGGAGGGCGTGGTGGTGGTCTTCGTCGCGAGCCGCACGACCCCCTCGTTCGAGGAGGCCCGGCCGCAGCTGCAGAGCGAGGCCGCGGTCGGGGTCGAGGAGGCCGGCGCCGGCGTGGTGGACGAGGTCCGCGACGACGTCGGGGTCACGGTCAACCCGCGCTACGGCGAGCTCACCGACGACGACGTCGTGCAGGAGGCCGAGGGCGGCGTCGTCGAGCTGCTCGAGGACGCCGCCGCCCCGGCCGGGGGCTGAGGCGTGCCGCCCGCCGTCGTCGTCACCGTCAGCCCGCGGCTGCCCGGGCTGCTCGGGCCCGCCGGCTGGGCCGCGCTGGAGGGCCGGCGGGTCGCCGCGCTGCCGGGTGCCGGTGCCACCGCGGAGGTGCTGCGCGCGGCCGGCCGGGAGGTCACCGACGTCGCCGACGCGGGAGCGCTCGACGACGACGTCGCCGTCCTCGCCGCGCCCGGCGAGGCGCCGCCCGGGCTGCCGGTGGTCGACGGCGCCCCGGAGCCCCCCGGCGCCCGGCTGCTCGACGTCGTCGCGGTGATGGACCGGCTGCGCTCGCCCGGCGGGTGCCCGTGGGACGCCGAGCAGACCCACTCCTCGCTGCGCGGCTACCTGCTCGAGGAGGCGCACGAGGCCTACGACGCGATCGTCGACGACGACGCCGCGGCCATGCGCGAGGAGCTCGGCGACGTGCTCCTGCAGGTGGTGTTCCACGCGCGGGTGGCCGCCGAGGTCGGCCCGGAGCGGCGCTTCGACGTCGACGACGTCGCCGCCGACCTGGTGGACAAGCTGGTCCGCCGGCACCCGCACGTGTTCGGCGACGCCGGCCCCCGCGACGTGGCCGGGGTCGAGGCGGGCTGGGAGGAGATCAAGAAGGCGGAGAAGCAGCGGCGCTCGCCCACCGAGGGCGTGTCGCGGTCCCAGCCGGCCACCGCGTGGGGGACGGCGCTGGTGCGCCGCGCCGCCCGCGCCGGCTACCCCACGCCGGAGCCGGCCGACCTGGGCTCGGCGGCGCCGGAGGAGCTGGGGGAGCGGCTGCTCGCCGTCGTGGCCGCGGCCGCGCAGCGCGGCTGGGACGTCGAGGACGCCCTCCGCGAGGCCGTGCGCCGCTACGCCGGCGAGCTCGACGCCGAGGCCCGTCGCCGCGCGACGTCGTCGGTGGGGCCGGCCGGTCCTACCGGCTGACGAGGGGCCGCTCGGTCGGCGCGGTGGTGACCCGCGGCGCGGTGAGCATCGCCTTCAGCGCACCGAGCACGCCCAGCCCGGCGACCGCGGCGGCGCACCACACGCCCCACCCCAGCAGGCGGGCGTCCCAGCCGGCGTCCACCAGCCGGGCGACGACCGCGGCGGCCACGGCCAGCGCGACCCCCAGCGCCAGCACCCCGGACACCCGGTGGCCGCGCGCGGGACGCAGCAGCAGGAGCCCGAGGACGACGAGCACGGCCCCGCCGGCCGGCACCGTCGCCGGCTGCCACAGGCCGGTGCTCCCGAGCTCGGCCACGCCCTCCCGGGCCGCGTCGACGGCCCGCGCCGCCAGGTCCAGCCCGGTGGTCGCCCGGTCCCGTTCCCACGGCAGCCACAGGCTCGCTGCGTCGGCCACGCCGGCGAGCAGCAGGAGCACCCCGCCGACGACGTCGGGGCGGCGGACGTAGACCAGCCGTCCGGGGTCGACCGCCACCCCGGCCACCTCCGTGCCCTCCGGGGCGGGCTCCACGTCCGCGACGTCGTCGTCCTCGGCGGGATCCGGCGGGAACCCGAGGATGGACGGCCCCGTCCCGTCGTCCGCGTCCACGGGGGGTGGTGGAGGCGCGGCTCCGGCGCCGTACCCGGGGGGTCGCTGCTGCTGGCGCTCGGTCATCGGGTCCTCCGACGGCGCAGACGTGGAGGAGACGCCCGCCCACGAGGAGGTTATCGCCGGATCGGTTCCGCCGAGGCCGCACCGTGACCGCTCCGTTACAGGAGCTCCGCGGCCGAGGCCCGCCGCGGCGCGCGGGACCGGGACCCTGGCGCTCCCGTCCAGAGGAGCGCCACCATGACCGGAGCGCCGACGGCAGGACGGTGATCCGATGGACCCCCAGCCCGTGCACTCGCCTCGCCGGGGCGAGGTCTTCAGCAACCCGCGCACCGGGGAGCGCGCGGTGCTGCTCACCGACCCGGAGGGCCATCCCGACCGGACGCTGGTCGCCCACCTGTTCGTCCGGCCCGGCGGCCGGGTCGCGGCCGCGCACGTCCACCCGGGGGCCACCGAGCGCTTCCACGTGCTGGCCGGCCGGGTCGCCTTCCTCGTGGGCGAGGAGGAGCGCGTGCTGGGCCCGGGCGCGTCGGCCGAGGTCCCGCCGGGCACCGTCCACGACTGGTGGCAGGTCGGCGACGAGGAGGCGCAGGTCCTGGTGGAGGTGGCCCCGGGCGACCGCTTCGTCCGGGTGGTCGCCACGACGTTCGGCCTAGCACGCGACGGCCGCGTCGACGCCCGGGGACTGCCGCACCTGCTGCAGGCGGCGGTCACGCTGCGCGCCTACCGCGACACGGTGGTGTTCACCACGCCGCCGCCGCGGGTGCAGCAGGTCCTGTTCGGCGCGCTCGCACCGGTCGGCCGGCTGCTCGGCCGGCAGCCGGTCGACCCCGCGTACCTGTTCAGCCGGGAGGTGGCGGAGGTCGACCCGGCGGCGCTCGCCCTGCTCGACGGGCAGGGCCGGCTGCGGCGGGATCCCGCGGACGAGTCGCGGGTCGTCACCGCACGGCGGTCGGACGGACCGGGCGGGCCTGGCTAGGCTGCACCCCGTGCCGAGCATCGACGCCGTAGGCGCGCGGGAGATCCTGGACTCGCGCGGGAACCCCACCGTGGAGGTCGAGGTCGCCCTCGACGACGGGACGATCGCCCGCGCGGCGGTCCCGAGCGGCGCCTCCACCGGCGCCTTCGAGGCGGTGGAGCTGCGCGACGGGGGCGAGCGCTACGCCGGCAAGGGCGTCACCAAGGCCGTCGACGGCGTCCTCGACGTCATCGGCCCCGAGCTCGTCGGCTACGAGGCCACCGAGCAGCGCCTGGTCGACCAGCGGCTGCTCGACCTCGACGGCACGCCGGACAAGTCCCGCCTGGGCGCGAACGCGATCCTCGGCGTCAGCCTCGCGGTGGCCCGCGCGGCCGCCGACTCCACCGGCCTGCCGCTGTTCCGCTACGTCGGCGGCCCGTCGTCGCACCTGCTGCCGGTGCCCATGATGAACATCCTCAACGGCGGTGCCCACGCCGACAGCAACGTCGACGTCCAGGAGTTCATGATCGCCCCGATCGGGGCGGCGACCTTCGCCGAGGCGCTGGCGGTGGGCACGGAGACCTACCACGCGCTCAAGTCGGTGCTCAAGGGCCGCGGGCTGTCCACCGGCCTGGGCGACGAGGGCGGCTTCGCCCCCGACCTGCCGAACAACCGGGCCGCGCTGGACCTCATCGCCGAGGCGGTCGAGAAGGCCGGCTACTCCCTCGGCACCGACATCGCCTTCGCCCTCGACGTCGCCGCCACCGAGTTCCACGGCGACGGGGGCTACGACTTCGAGGGCCAGACCCGCTCGGCGGAGTTCCTGGTCGACTACTACCGCGAGCTCGTCGACGCCTACCCGGTCGTGTCCATCGAGGACCCGCTCTCCGAGGAGGACTGGGACGGCTGGGTCGCGATGACCTCGGCGCTCGGCGACCGCGTGCAGATCGTCGGCGACGACCTGTTCGTCACCAACCCCACCCGCCTGGCCGACGGCATCGAGCGGGGCGCAGCGAACGCGCTGCTGGTCAAGGTCAACCAGATCGGCACGCTCACCGAGACCCTCGACGCGGTCGACCTGGCCCACCGCAGCGGCTACCGCTGCATGATGAGCCACCGCTCGGGCGAGACCGAGGACACCACGATCGCCGACCTCGCCGTCGCGACCGACTGCGGGCAGATCAAGACCGGCGCCCCCGCGCGCAGCGAGCGGGTGGCCAAGTACAACCAGCTCCTGCGCATCGAGGAGGAGCTCGACGACGCCGCGCGCTACGCCGGCGCGGCCGCCTTCCCGCGCCTGCGGGCCCGCTGACGCAGGTGAGCGCGGGCACCGGCCGGCGGCGCTCCACCGGCCGGCCGCTGTCGAACGCCGCGTCCCGACCGATCCCGGCCGGGACGCGCTCGGGCGCCGGCAGCCGCCCCGACGCGCGCCGCCCGGGCCGGCGGACGCCGCGGCAGGCCCCGCGGGCCGCGGTCGCCCGCCGTCCGCTGGTCACCGGGCGCGTGGTGCTGTTCGTCGGGCTGCTCCTGCTGCTGGCGCTCACCCTGGCCGGGCCGGTGCGGCAGTGGCTCGAGGGCCGCGCCGAGCTCGCCCGGCTGGCCGCCGAGAGCACCGCGTACGACGAGCGCATCGCCGACCTCGAGGCGGAGCTGGCGCGCCAGTCCGACCCCGACTGGACCGCCCGGGAGGCCCGTGAGCGGCTGGCCTACGTGCTGCCCGGGGACCGGCTGGTCGTCGTGGTCGACGGCGAGGCGGCCGAGGGCGACGCCGGCACCCTGCCCGACACCGGCGACACCACCCCGCGGCCCTGGTACGAGGAGCTGCTCGGCTCGGTGACCGACGCCGACGAGGAGGCCGGGTGAGCGCGCCTGGGGAGCGGGTGCGCGAGCCGATCACCCCGGGGGAGCGCGAGCTCGTCGGCCGCCAGCTCGGCCGCCCGCCCCGGGCGGTGCGCGCGGTGGCCCACCGGTGCCCCTGCGGCCAGCCCGACGTCGTGCAGACCTCGCCGCGGCTGGAGGACGGCACGCCGTTCCCGACGCTGTACTACCTGACCTGCCCGCGCGCGTCCGCGGCCGCCAGCCGGCTGGAGTCGGCCGGCCGGATGCGGGAGTGGCAGGCCGACCTCGGCACCGACGCCGGCCTGGCCGCCGCCTACCGCGCCGCGCACGAGGCCTACCTCGCCGAGCGGGACGCCCTCGGTGAGCTGCCCACCCGCAACACCGCCGGAGGCATGCCCGACCGGGTCAAGTGCCTGCACGCCCTGGCCGGCCACGCCCTGGCCGCCGGCCCGGGGGTCAACCCGATCGGCGACCGCGCCGTCGCCGAGATGGGGGAGTGGTGGGCACCGGGCCCCTGCGCCCAGGAGGAGGAGTCCCCGTGACCCGGGTCGCGGCCGTCGACTGCGGCACCAACTCCATCCGCCTGCTGGTCGCCGACGTCCCGCCCGAGGGGCCGCACACCGACCTGCTGCGCCGCATGGAGGTCGTCCGCCTCGGCCAGGGCGTCGATGCCACCGGCCGGCTCGCGCCCGAGGCGATCGAGCGCACCCGGGTGGTGCTCGCGGAGTACGCCGCCCAGGCCCGCGACCTCGGCGCGACGGCGGTGCGGATGGTGGCCACCAGCGCCACCCGCGACGCGGGCAACCGCGCCGACTTCGAGGCCGTGGTCCTCGCCACGCTCGGCCGGCTCCCCGACGTCGTCCCCGGCGACGAGGAGGCCCGGCTGTCCTTCCTCGGCGCCACCGCGTCCCTGGACGCCGCCGCGGCCGCGCACGGCGACCCGCCGCCGCGCCCGCCGTACCTGGTCGTCGACATCGGCGGCGGGTCCACGGAGTTCGTGCTCGGCGACGCCGGCGGGGTCCGCGCCGCGCGGTCGGTGGACGTCGGCTGCGTGCGGCTGACCGAGCGGCACCTGCACGGCGACCCGCCGACGCCCGACGAGATCGGCGCCGCCGAGGCCGACATCCGCGCCGCGCTGGCCGAGGTCGCCGCGGCGGTCCCGGTGGGGGAGACCGCGACCCTGGTCGGCCTGGCCGGCTCGGTGACCACCGTGGCCGCCCTCGCGCTGCGGCTGCCGCTCTACGACGCCGACGCCATCCACGGCTCCCGGATCCCGGTGGGCGCCGTCCGGTCGGTCACCGCGGGGCTGCTCACCGCCACCCGGGAGCGCCGCGCGGCCGAGGCCGTCATGCACCCCGGGCGCGTCGACGTCATCGGCGCCGGTGCGCTGGTGCTGCGGGTGGTCATGGACGCGTTCGCGCTCGACGAGGTCGTCGTCAGCGAGCACGACATCCTCGACGGCATCGCGCTGCGGCTGGCCCGGGGCTGACGGCGCTCAGCCGGCCTCGTTCAGGCCCGGGGGCAGCTTGCCGGTCAGCGACTGGTAGGCCGCCGCCGCGCCGCGGGCGGCCAACAGCCGGCCACCGGCGACGGCGACCCCGGAGAACGCGGCCCAGGCCAGCGCCTCGGGCCAGCTGACCCCGGGGGCGGCCGGGTTCTTCGGGGGGTTGCTGCCGCGGGCCGCGTACCAGGCGGCGTCGGTGAGCTTGCGGACGGCGATCCCCGACACGGTGGCCGTCCCCGTGCCGAGGAGCTTCCAGGTCAGCGGCGCCTTCTGCTTGCGGGCCATGGGCTGATCATGCCTGCCGCGCCCGCGCGCCGCGCGCAGCGGTCAGTCCCTCGCGCGGGCCTGCCGGATGCGGTGCATGGCGGCCCGGGCCAGCTCCCGCGCGCGGCCGGCCAGCACCCGGCGGGCGAGGGCGAGGACCGCGGAGGCGGCGGCGGTCGCGGGCAGGTAGCCGCCCGACCCCGCCAGCCCGGGTCGCGCGAGCAGGACCCGCTCGGCGGTCACGGGGTCCGGGCGCCAGCGCAGCTTGTAGTCCTCGTCGCCGCGCAGGAAGGAGTACTCAGCCAGCCCCAGCCGGCCGGCCCGCTCCAGGGCGGCGCTGACCAGCAGCACGGAGGTGTCGATGTGCTGCCGCAGCCCGGGGTCGATCCCGGCGAGGTAGTAGGCCAGCTGCCGGTGGCCGAGGAGGTCGACCTCGGCGGCCACCAGCCGGCCGTCCATCCGGTACTCCACCACCAGCGCCTGGCCGCGCTCGACCATCGGCCCGAGGGCCTCGGTGAGGAAGGCGCGGAACCGCGCGGTGGAGTGCTCGGGGTTGCCCCGCCGGCCCGCCCACTGGGCCTCGTGCAGCCGGATCAGCTCGGGGACGGCGGCCGGCACGGCGGCGGGGTCGAGCTCGGCCCGCTCGATGCCGGCCCGGTCGATCTTCTTCAGCTTGCGGCGCAGCGTCCCCGCCGTCCGGGTCGGCACCCGCGCGAGGACCGCGGCCTGCGGCAGGACCGGCAGCTGCAGGTTCAGCGAGGAGGGCGCGCGGCGGACCCGGCCCGGCCAGCCCGGGGCCCACGCCTGCGCGGCGGAGCCGGGCAGCACCTCGGGCAGGTCCAGCACCCGCCACCCGGGGACCTGCAGCAGCGCGCCGGCCAGCCGCGCTCCCGCGTCGGGCACGTGCGGGTCGACCAGGACGTCGGTGGAGTCGCTCAGCGGTCCGCCGAGGGGCGCGAGGGCCGGAACGGGACCGCGGCGCACCCGGTACAGCGGCGCGGCGGCGACGAGCGTGTCGCCGTTCCACACCGTGACGACGGCGAGCCGTCCGGCCGGCACGTAGGCGCGGGCCCACGCGCTGACCCAGGCGTGGGACTGGAAGGCCGTGGCGGCCGGCGTCCGGCGCCACAGGTCGTCCCAGGCGCCGGCCAGGGCATCGAGGTCGGCCTGCGCGGAGGCGACCGCCGTGCGCGTCCGGCCCGGGGAGGACGCCACCGGCGTGGGTGGCGGCGGCGACCCGACAGCCGCGTCGAGCCCGCTCCCGGACGCACCCAGCCCTGCCGTCACCCGTCCACGCTCCTCGTCCGCCCGGCGCCTCCCGCCGTCCGGCCGGGTCGCTGACCGGTCCGAGCCTAGGGACCGCCGGCGCCGCCGCCGACCCTCCGAAGGGGGAGATCCGCCGGCCACCCCGCCCGACGAGCCGGTCGCCGGCGGGTGGTCCACTGGGGCGGTGGCAGTCGACGCCCAGGGGTTCCCGGTCACCCGCAGCCCCGCCGGCGTCGCCCGTTCCGCCCGCGCGGCGCGCGACCTCGCCGCCCTCGACGCCCGGGTCTCCGGCTGCCGCGCCTGCCCGCGGCTGGTCACCTGGCGCGAGGAGGTCGCCCGGGTCAAGCGCGCGTCCTTCCGCGACGAGGAGTACTGGGGCCGCCCGGTGCCCGGGCTCGGCCCGGCCGACGCCCGGATCGCCGTCGTGGGGCTGGCGCCGGCCGCGCACGGCGGCAACCGCACCGGCCGCGTCTTCACCGGCGACCGCAGCGGCGACTGGATCTTCGCCGCGCTGTGGCGGGCGGGGCTGGTCAACCAGCCGACGTCGACGCACGTCGGGGACGGCCTGCAGGTCACCGGCGTGCGCATCGCCGCCGCGGTCCGCTGCGCGCCGCCGGACAACGCCCCGACGCCGGCCGAGCGCGACACCTGCTCCCCGTGGCTGGCCCGCGAGCTCGCCCTGCTGCCGCGGCTGCGGGTCGCCGTCGTCCTCGGGGGCTTCGGCTGGACGGCGTTGTGGCCGGTGCTGGCCGCGGCCGGGTACGCGCTGCCCCGGCCACGGCCGGGGTTCGGCCACGGCGTCGAGGTCACCGTGTCCGGACCGCGGGGGGAGCTGACCCTGCTCGGCAGCTACCACGTCAGCCAGCAGAACACCTTCACCGGCCGGCTCACCGAGCCGATGCTCGACGCCGTCCTGGCCCGGGCCACGGAGCTCGCCGGCAGCGGCGCCGCGAGGGGGAAGGACGGGTCCGTCCGCCCCTAGGCTGGCCCCATGGCGTCTCGCCCGGGTCCCGCGTCCCGTCCGGTGGTGCTGGTCGTCGGCGGCGGCTACGTCGGCCTCTACACGGCCCTGCGGCTGCAGAAGCGGCTGTCACGGGGCGGGGCCGAGGTGGTCGTGGTCGACCCCCAGCCGCACATGACCTACCAGCCGTTCCTGCCCGAGGCGGCGGCCGGCTCGGTGGAGCCGCGTCACGTGGTGGTCCCGCTGCGGCGCACGCTGCCGCGCTGCCGGGTGGTCACCGGCGCCGTCGTGGGGCTCTCGCACGCGCAGCGGCGGGCCCGCGTCGCGCCCGCCGAGGGTGCCCCCTACGACCTCACCTACGACGTGCTGGTGATGGCCGCGGGATCGGTGGCCCGCACGCTGCCCATCCCCGGGCTGGCCGAGCACGGCGTCGGCTTCAAGACCGTCGGCGAGGCCATCTACCTGCGCAACCACGTGCTGGCCCGGCTCGACGCGGCCGCCTCCACCGACGACCCCGCCGTCCGCACGCGCGCGCTCACCTTCACCTTCGTCGGCGGCGGCTACGCCGGCATCGAGGCCTTCGCCGAGCTCGAGGACATGGCGCGCTACGCCGTCGTGAAGTACTACCCGCGGCTGTCCCCCGGCGACATGCGGTGGGTGCTGGTCGAGGCGACCGGGCGGATCCTGCCCGAGGTCGACCTGGACATGGCCGCCTGGACGGTCAAGCAGCTGACCGCCCGCGGCATGGACGTGCGGCTCAACACCCGGCTGGAGTCGGTGTCCGACGACGGTGTCGTCCGGCTCAGCGACGGCGACTCCTTCGCCAGCGACACGCTGGTGTGGACCGCCGGCACCAAGCCCAACCCGGTGCTGGCGCAGACCGACCTGCCCCTCGACGAGCGCGGGCGGGTGCGGTGCGAGGCCACACTGCAGGTCAGCGGGCTGGAGGACGCCTGGGCCGCCGGTGACCTCGCCGCCGTCCCGGACCTCACCAAGGACGACCCCGGCGCCACCACCGCGCCCAACGCCCAGCACGCCGTCCGGCAGGCCAAGCGCCTGGCCGACAACGTCGTCGCGGTGCTGCGGGGCGGTCAGCCGCGGCCCTACCGGCACGCCTACGCCGGGTCGGTGGCCAGCCTCGGCCTGCACAAGGGCGTGGCCCAGGTCTACGGCGTCAAGCTCAAGGGGTGGCCGGCCTGGTTCATGCACCGCACCTACCACGTCAGCCGGGTGCCGACGTTCAACCGCAAAGCGCGGGTGGTCGCCGACTGGACCCTGGCCTCGGTGTTCCGCCGCGAGGTCATCGCGCTGGGCCAGCTGCAGGACCCGCGCCGCGAGTTCGTCACCGCGGCGGGGCTCGGCAACACCGGGCAGCTGCCCGCTCCCTCCGCCGCCGACCGCGCGCAGGTCAGCTGACCCCCTCGCGGGCCGGCGGCCCGCTCCCGCCCCCGTGGCCCAATCGGCAGAGGCAGGCCCCTTAAAAGGGTCGCAGTGTGGGTTCGAGTCCCACCGGGGGCACCTGATGACGTGCGCGGGACCAGCGCCCTTTACACCATGTCGCCGGACAAATACAGGCCTTGACGGTTCCGGTGACCCATTTGACAGGGTGGCCCCTCGTGAGCACCGGAGCTCACTCCGTACGCGAGGAGAAGTCGTCCATGACCCAGGTCCACCCGTCCCGCCGGTCACGGCTCGCCGTGATCGGAAGCGCCGGCGTGCTCGCGCTGGCCGGGAGCGTGGTCGCTGCGCTGCCCGCCGGTGCCGCCGGCGGCTGCGAGACCCGCAACAACAACACCGTCGCCAAGCTGACCGACTGCGTCACGGTCGAGGGCGTCACCGAGCACCTCCAGGCGTTCCAGGACATCGCCACCGCCAAGGGCGGCACCCGCGTCTCCGGGAGCCCCGGCTACGACGCCTCGGTCGACTACGTGGAGCAGCGGCTGAAGGCGGCCGGCTACAGCGTCACCCGCCAGGCCTTCGAGTTCCCCTTCTTCGAGCAGACCAGCCCCAGCGCCTTCAGCCGGGTCTCGCCTGACCCGGTGACCTACGTCGAGGGCACCGACTACGCGGTGGCCACCTACTCCGGCAGCGGCGAGGTGCAGGGGACGATCCAGGCCGTCGACGTCGTCATCCCGCCGTCGCCGGCCCCCAACGGGAACACCAGCGGCTGCGAGGACGCCGACTTCGCGAACTTCGTGCGGGGCAACATCGCGCTGATCCAGCGCGGGACCTGCACCTTCGGCCAGAAGGTCCAGAATGCCGTCGAGGCCGGGGCCGCCGGTGTCGTCCTGTTCAACGAGGGCCAGCCCGGCCGCGAGACCCTGCTGAGCCCGACGCTCGGCGCGCCGATCGAGGGCGCCGTCCCGGTCGTGGGGGTCAGCTTCGCCACGGGCGCCCAGTTCGCCGCGGCGCAGACCGTCGTCTCGTTCGACATCCAGACGATCAGCGAGCTCCGCGACACCGAGAACGTCATCGCCGAGCTGCCCGGCCGCACCAGCGACAACGTCGTCATGGCCGGCGCGCACCTCGACTCGGTGGCCGCGGGCCCGGGCATCAACGACAACGGCTCCGGCAGCGCGGCGATCCTCGAGGTCGCCGAGAACATCACCAAGGTCAAGCCGGAGAACACCATCCGGTTCGCCTGGTGGGGCGCCGAGGAGTACGGCCTGCTCGGCTCGAACTACTACGTCTCGCAGCTGAGCACGCAGCAGAAGGCCGACATCGGGCTGTACCTGAACTTCGACATGGTCGGCTCGCCGAACTTCGCCCGGTTCATCTACGACGGCGACCAGTCGGCCTTCACCGCGCCGGTGACGGTCCCCCCGGGCTCGGACCAGATCGAGTACGTCTTCGAGGACTACTTCGAGCGGCGCCAGCTGCCCTACGAGGCCACCGAGTTCAGCGGCCGCAGCGACTACCAGGCGTTCATCCTCGCCGGCATCCCCTCCGGTGGCCTGTTCACCGGCGCCGAGGGCGTGAAGACGCCCGCCCAGGCCGCGGACTACGGCGGCACGGCGGGCCTGGCGTACGACCCGAACTACCACCAGGCCGGGGACACGCTGGGGAACGTCAACCGTGAGGCGCTGGACACGAACTCCGACGCCATCGCCTACGCGGTGCTGACCCTGGCCTACGACACCTCGCGGGTGAACGAGGTGGCCGGCCGGCCAGTCCCGGGTGGCACGTTCGAGGGCGACCCCGACGCCCGTGAGTTCCGCCAGCCCTCCGGCAAGGAGGTCGGTGGCGGCGGCCTCTCCCCGGACCACGGCCACGACCACGACCACGACCACGGGGACGAGATCTGACCCCGGTCTGACCTCCTGACCGAGTGCACGCAGCCGTGGGGGGGGGGGGGGGGGGGGGGGGGGGGGGGGGGGGGGGGGCGCGCCGGGGGCCGGGGGCGGCGGGGCGGGGGGGGGGGGGGCGCGGGGGGGGGGGGGGGGGGCGGGC
>NZ_JBJGYX010000082.1:0-16970 GCF_054050195.1 Geodermatophilus sp. SYSU D00710 | reverse complement strand
GTTACGGCGGCCATGGCGAGAGGGAAACGCCCGGTACCATTCCGAACCCGGAAGCTAAGCCTCTCAGCGCCGATGGTACTGCCCTGGAGACGGGGTGGGAGAGTAGGACGCCGCCGGACAACCATTCCCCGTGAAGGGCCCTCACCACCCGGTGAGGGCCCTTCCGGCATTCTCGGAACGGCACACGGGCCCGATGACGTGCCCTTGCCCGTCAGCGCCGGCGGACCTCCTTGGTCGTCGCCCCGACGTTGTCGGCGAACCAGGCGTTCAGCGCCGTCAGGTCCCGCCAGGCGGCGCGGACGTGGTCGAGGGCGGCGGGTCCGTGCAGCCAGTCCGCGTACTCGAACAGCCGTCCCGCGTGCAGCGAGCGGTGCCGCAGCAGGTCGGCGCGGTCGTCGTCGACGGCGTAGCCCTTCGGGACGCGGCTCAGTCGGTCGCCGTCGACCACCCAGCCCGCGGCCGCCAGGCGGTGCACCTCGTCGCGCAGGCGGGGTCCCTGGACGTCGTCGGCCACGGCGCGGCGGAAGCGGTCGACCTGGTCGGACTCCAGTCGCCAGGCGCCACCGGCCACCCGCAGCCCCTCGGCGGAGATCTGCACGTACCAGGCGCCCGCGCCACGGCCCTCCGGCACCACCACGGCGCCCTGGTGGGTCTTGTACGGCGTCTTGTCGTTGCTGAACCGGACGTCGCGGTAGGGACGGAAGAGCTTGGCCGGACCGAACTCCGGCGCCAGCGCGTCGACGAGGGCCTGCATCGGTGCGCGGACGCAGGAGTCGTACACCGCCTTCGACCGGGTCCAGTACGTCTTGGAGTTGTCGGCCTCCAGGCCCTCGTAGAAGACCAGTCCCTCGTCGGGGAACCCGGCAAAGGTCACGTGACGTCCTCCAGGAGCGTGTGCCAGCGGGCCTCCCGCAGCGGGGTGCCTCCCGCGTCCAGCGTGCGGACCCAGCCGTCCCGGTCCCAGCCGGCCGACTCCAGGAACCGGGCGGTGACCGCGTCGGCCTCGGCCACCCAGGTCTGCAGCCGTGCCACGCCGGTCGACCGCGTCAGGTCCGCGACGGCCGCGAGCAGCCGGCTGCCGTGCCCGCGCCGTCCCCAGCGCGGCTCGACGAGCAGGACGGCGAGCTCGGTGGTCGGCCCGGCCGGGTGCGGGCGCTCGTCGAGTGCCAACTCTGCAGGGGCGTAGGCGGCGAAGCCGACGACGCGGCCGTCGTCGAGTGCGACGAGGACGCCGTGCCCGGGCGTCGGCGGCGAGGCGACGGCCGCCGTCCACGCCTCCGTGGCGGCCGCACCGTCCCAGCCGTCCAGCACCGCCGCGGGCAGCGTCGCCGCCGTGCGCCAGGCCTGCTCCTGCACGTGCGCCATCGCCGCCGCGTCGCCGGGCACGGCCGGCCGCACCGACACCTCCGCGGTGCCGGTCAGCCGTGGGAACGGGGGCCGGGGGTCCACGCGGGCAGCCTAGGGCGGACACCCCCACGCGGATCGTCACTGGTCCGGGGCAGGATCGGGTCGTGGCCGCCCCGACCGCCGAACGGCTCCCCGCCGCGCTGGCCCGGCGCATCGCCCTGGCCGCGCAGGGCTTCGCCGAGCCGCGGCCGGCCGGCGCCGTCGACAGCCGCCGCCTGCGTCGCCTGACCGACCGGCTCGCCGTCGTCCAGATCGACTCGGTGAACGTGCTGTCCCGTTCGCACTACCTGCCGGCGTTCAGCCGGCTCGGCGCCTACCGCCGTCCCGTCCTCGACGACTTCGTCGCGCGCCGCCACGAGGTGTTCGAGTACTGGGCGCACGAGGCGTCGTACCTGCCCGTGCGGCTGCACCCGTACCTGCGCTGGCGGATGGCCGCAGCCGAGGAGCACGCCTGGGGCTCGATGGTGCGCATCCAGCGGGAGCGGCCCGGCTACGTCGCCGAGGTGCTCGACCGGGTCCGCGAGGCCGGGCCGACCAGGGCCAGCGACCTCGCCGAGCCCCGCCCCGACCGGCCCGGGAGCATGTGGAACTGGCACGCGGGCAAGGTGGCCCTCGAGTGGCTCTTCTACACCGGCGTCCTCACCGCGCGGGCCCGGACGACGTCGTTCGAGCGGGTCTACGACCTCACCGAGCGCGTGCTGCCCGCCGTCGTCGTGCAGGCACCCACCCCGGAGCCCGCCGACGCCGTCCGGGAGCTGGTGCGCACCGCCGCCCGTGCGCTCGGCGTGGCCACCGAGCGCGACCTGCGCGACTACTTCCGGCTGCGCCCGGCGCCCGCCCGGCAGGCGATCACCGAGCTGGAGGAGTCCGGCGAGCTCGTCCCGGTCGAGGTCGCCGGCTGGGGCGCGCCGGCCTGGCTCGACCCGGCCGCGCGGCGCCCGCGGTGGGTCCGCGCGCAGGCGCTGCTCTCGCCGTTCGACTCCCTGGTCTGGGAGCGGCCGCGGGTGGAGCGCATCTTCGGCTTCCGCTACCGCCTGGAGATCTACACCCCGGCGGCCCAGCGGGTGCACGGCTACTACGTCCTGCCGTTCCTGCTGGGCGACCGGCTGGTGGCCCGCGCCGACCTCAAGGCCGACCGGCAGGCCGGCGTGCTGCGCGTCCAGGCCGCCCACGCGGAGTCCGGCGTCGACCGCGCCGAGGTGGCCGCCGCGCTGGCCGACGAGCTGCGGCTCATGACCGACTGGTCCGAGCTCGACGGCGTCGCCGTGGCCGACCGCGGGGACCTGGCGGCCGACCTCACCGCCGCGCTGCCCGCTCCCCGTCCGGTCGTCGCCTAGGCTCGGCGGCCGTGGTGAGCAGCAGCGGGCCGGTCGACACGCAGTACGAGGAGCTGCTGCGGCGGGTCCTCGAGCAGGGGACGCCGAAGTCCGACCGCACCGGTACCGGCACGGTGAGCACGTTCGGGGAGCGGCTGCGCTACGACCTGTCGACGTCGTTCCCGTTGGTCACCACGAAGAAGGTGCACTTCCGCTCGGTCGCCGTCGAGCTGCTGTGGTTCCTGCGCGGCGAGGGCAACGTCCGCTGGCTGCAGGAGCAGGGCGTGACCATCTGGGACGAGTGGGCCGACGCCGACGGCGACCTGGGCCCGGTCTACGGCGTCCAGTGGCGCTCCTGGCCGACGCCCGACGGCGGGACCGTCGACCAGGTCCAGGGCGTCCTCGACACGCTCCGGAAGGACCCCGACTCCCGCCGCATGGTCGTCTCCGCGTGGAACGTCGCCGCCCTGCCGGAGATGGCGCTGGCGCCCTGCCACGCGCTGTTCCAGTTCGCCGTCCACGACGGCCGGCTGTCCTGCCAGCTCTACCAGCGCAGCGCGGACATGTTCCTGGGCGTGCCGTTCAACATCGCCAGCTACGCGCTGCTCACCCGCATGGTCGCCGACCAGGTGGGGCTGGCCCCGGGGGAGTTCATCTGGGTCGGCGGCGACTGCCACGTCTACCGCAACCACGTCGAGCAGGTCCGCGAGCAGCTCTCGCGCGAGGCCCGGCCGTTCCCGACGCTGGAGATCGCCCCGGCGCCGTCACTGTTCGACCACCGCTTCGAGGACTTCGTCCTGCACGGCTACGACCCGCACCCGGCCATCCGTGCCGCCGTGGCCGTGTGACCGTGCGCAGGACCCGGCGCCGATGGGCCTAGCCTGCATCTGGGCGCAGGCCCGCGACCGGGTCATCGGCGCCGGCGGCCGGCTGCCCTGGCACCTGCCCGAGGACCTGCGGCGGTTCCGGGAGCTGACCTCCGGGGGCACCGTCGTCATGGGACGGCGCACCTGGGAGTCGCTGCCCGGGCGCAACCGGCCGCTGCCGGGCCGGCGCAACGTCGTCCTCACCTCCGACGCGTCCTGGGCCGCGGACGGCGCCCGGCGCGCCGGCTCGGTCGACGAGGTGCTCGCCGGCTGGCCGGACTGCTGGGTCATCGGCGGCGCCGCGGTCTACGCCGCCTTCCTCCCGCACGCCGACCGGCTCGTGGTCACCGACGTCGACCTCGCCGTCGACGGCGACACCCGCGCCCCCGTCCTCGACGGGGCCTGGCGGCCCGTCGCGCGCGAGCCCGCCGCGGGCTGGGCCACCTCGACGACCGGCCTGCGCTACACCGTCACCGAGTACGGGCGCGGCCCCGGCGCCGGGCCGGAGACCGGCCGGGACGGTCGGTAGATTCGCGTGCATGACCTCCGACCCCGCCCGGCCGTTCGGGCGCGTGCTCACGGCGATGGTCACCCCGTTCACCGAGGACGGCTCGATCGACCTCGCCGGGACCCAGGAGCTGGCCGCGCACCTGGTCGACCGGGAGGCCCACGACGGACTGGTCGTCCTCGGGACGACGGGGGAGTCGCCGACCGTCCGTGACGGCGAGTCGCGCGCCGTCCTGGAGGCGGTGCTCGACGCCGTCGGCGACCGCGCCGTGGTGGTCGCCGGGGTGGGCACCAACGACACCGCGCACAGCATCGACCGCGCCCGCGACGCCGAGCGGCTCGGTGCCCACGGCCTGCTCGTCGTCACCCCGTACTACAACAAGCCGCCCCAGGCCGGCCTGCTGCGGCACTTCACCGCCGTCGCCGACTCCACCGACCTGCCGGTGATGCTCTACGACATCCCGCCGCGCTCGGTGGTCCCGATCGAGGTCGAGACCCTGGTCCGGGCCGCCGAGCACCCGCGGATCGTGGCGGTCAAGGACGCCAAGGGCGACCTCGGCGCGGTGGCCTGGACGCTGGCGCGCACCGACCTCGCGTACTACTCCGGCGAGGACATGCTCAACCTGCCGCTGCTGGCACTCGGTGCGGTCGGCGTGGTGAGCGTCGTCGGGCACCTGGCCGGCCCCCGGCTCGCCGAGCTCATCGCGGCCGTCGAGTCCGGTGACCTGGCGAAGGCGCGCGAGGTCAACCAGGCCCTGCTGCCGCTCTACACCGGCATCTTCCGCACCCAGGGCGTCATCATGGTCAAGGCCGCGCTGCGCGAGCTGGGGCTGCCCGCCGGCCCCGTGCGCCCGCCGCTGGTCGACGCCACCCCCGAGCAGATCGCGCAACTGCGCACCGACCTCGCCGCCGGCGGGGTCCACCTCCGAGAGGCGCACGTGAAGTGACCGTCAGCTCCGCCGGACCGGCCGGCCAGCCCCACCTGGACCTCAAGGCACCGCCGCCGCTGCCGGCCGGCGGGCTGCGCGTCATCGCCCTCGGCGGGCTGGGGGAGATCGGCCGCAACATGGCCGTCGTCGAGTTCGACGGCAGGCTGCTGGTCATCGACTGCGGCGTGCTCTTCCCCGAGGCCGAGCAGCCCGGCGTCGACCTCATCCTCCCGGACTTCGGTGTCATCGAGCACCGGCTGGCCGACATCGAGGCCGTCGTCCTCACCCACGGGCACGAGGACCACATCGGCGCGATCCCCTACCTGCTGCGGCTGCGCGGGGACATCCCGCTGGTCGGCTCGCGGTTCACCCTGGCGCTGGTCGCAGCGAAGCTACGCGAGCACCGGCTGGTCCCCACGCTGGTGGAGGTCGCCGCCGGGGACGACCACGTGGCCGGACCGTTCCACTGCGAGTTCATCTCGGTCAACCACTCGATCCCCGACGCGCTGGCCGTCGCGGTGCACACGCCCGCGGGCGTGCTGGTGCACACCGGCGACTTCAAGATGGACCAGCTGCCCCTCGACGGCGTGCTGACCGACCTCGGTGCCTTCGCCCGGCTCGGCCTCGAGGGGATCGACCTGCTGCTGGCCGACTCCACCAACGCCGAGATCCCCGGGTTCGTCACCCCCGAGCGGGCCATCGGCCCGGTCCTCGAGGACGTCTTCCGCCGCGCCACCCAGCGGCTGATCGTGTCCAGCTTCGCCAGCCACGTGCACCGCATCCAGCAGGTGCTCGACGCCGCCGACATGCACGGCCGCAAGGTCGCCTTCGTCGGCCGCTCGATGGTCCGCAACATGGGCGTCGCCCGCGACCTCGGCCTGCTGCGGGTCGCCCCCGGGCTCATGGTCAGCCTCGACGAGGCCACCAGCATGCCGCCCGAGCAGGTGGTGCTGGTCAGCACGGGCTCCCAGGGCGAGCCCCTGTCGGCGCTGGGCCGGATGGCGCGCGGCGAGCACCACCAGGTCACCATCGAGGCCGGCGACACCATCGTGCTGGCGTCCTCGCTGGTGCCCGGCAACGAGACCGCCGTCTACAAGGTCATCAACGGGCTGGCCCGGCTCGGCGCCACGGTCGTGCACAAGGAGACCGCCCGCGTGCACGTCTCCGGGCACGCCCCGGCCGGCGAGCTGCGCACCCTGCTCAACGTGGCCAAGCCGCGGTACCTGATGCCGGTGCACGGGGAGTGGCGGCACCTGCGGGCGCACGCCGCGCTGGCCGAGGAGACCGGCATGGCCGCCGACCGGGTCCTGCTCGCCGAGGACGGCGTCGTGGTGGACCTCGTCGACGGCAAGGCCTCGATCACCGGGTCGGTGCCGGTGGGCAACGTCTATGTCGACGGCCTCAACGTCGGCGACGTCGGTGAGGAGGCGTTGCAGGAGCGGCGGATCCTGGGCGACGAGGGCTTCGTCGCGCTCACCGTCGTCGTCGAGCCCTCCACCGGCACGATCGTGCGGCCGGTGCACCTGTCCACCCGCGGGTTCTCCGACGACCCCGCGGCGTTCGACGAGGTGCTGCGGCTGGTCGAGGACAACCTCAAGCGGGAGCTGTCCGACGGGCAGACCGACGCCCACCGGCTGTCCCAGACCATCCGTCGGACCGTGGGCAAGTGGGTGAGCGACACCCACCGCCGCCGGCCGATGATCATCCCGACGGTCCTCGAGGTCTGAGGAGGACCTCCCTGCACCACCGTTCCCGGCCTGGCGGCGGGGCCCGGCGGGGAGCCGTCCCGGCACGTCACCGGGCTCGGCGCGGGCTCCCGGAGATCGACCGGGGTCGTCGTGAACGCGGTGGGCGTCGCCCCCGTACTCCCTCGTGTGCGGCGCCCGACTCGCGGGTGCCCGGGACCCACGGGGGACTGTCATGGCACCAGCGTCCAGGCCGACCGCGGCCCTTCGCGTCGGCACCGCGGCCGGCGCGTCGGCGTTCGCCCTGCTCCTGCTCACGGCCACCCCGGCCGCCGCCGGCGGCCCGGGCGGCCGGCACCACTCAGGCGGGTACGCCGTCACGACCACCGACGACGGCGGCGACGGCTCGCTGCGCGCCGCGGTGCAGGCGGCCAACAGCGCCGGCTCGGGCACGGTCGTCCTGTCGGACCGCACCTACCGCCTGGCACTCGCCGGGTCCGACGACACCGCGGCCGCCGGCGACCTCGACGTCACCGGTCGCCTGGTCATCGAGGGCCGCGGTGCCACGGTCGACGCCGCGGGCCTGGACCGGGTGTTCGACGTCCGGCCCGGGGGCTCGCTGACTCTCCGGCGTGTCACCGTGACCGGCGGTGTGGCCCCCGGCGCTCCGAGCACCACCGGCGGCGCCTCCGGCGGTGGCCTCCTCAACGCCGGCACGCTCGTCGTCCACCACAGCACGGTCACCGGCAACTCGGCCGCTCGGGCCGGTGGCGGCATCGAGGCGATCGCCGGGTCGACGACGACCGTCACCGGCTCGACACTGTCGCACAACAGCACCGGTGCGAGCCCGGGCAACGGCGGCGGGCTGCACCTGACCGGCACCGGAACCGTGCACGTCGAGAGCAGCACCGTGGAGGACAACACCGCCGCGGCGGAGGGTGGAGGCCTGTGGAACTCCGCCACCGGCACGATGACCGTCGAGCGCAGCACCGTCGCCGGCAACCGCGCCGGCGGCCCGGCGGCCGACAACGGCGGGGGCGGGCTGTTCAACGACGGCGGGTCGCTGACCGTCGACCGCACCGAGGTCCGCGGCAACGTCGCCGACGGCGCCTCCGGCTCCGGCGGCGGGCTGCTCAACGACAGCGGCACGCTGAGCGTCACGCGGTCGGTGGTCGAGGGCAACAGCGCCCGGCGGGCCGGTGGCGGCATCGAGGCCGACACCGGGACGACGACGCTCGAGCGCACCGTGCTGGTCGGCAACAGCACCGGACCGGTGCCGGGCAACGGTGGCGGCCTGCACCTCACCGGCGCCGGCACCGTGCGCGTCGACCGCGGCACGGTCACCGGCAACAGCGCCGCGAACGAGGGCGGCGGGCTCTGGAACTCCGAGCCCGGGACGATGGCCGTCACCCGCACGACCATCCGCGGCAACTCCGCCCCGGTCGGCCCCGACGTCTTCCAGGACGGTGCCGGCGCCGGCTTCACCGTCGACGGGCGCACCGTCCCCGGCGAGGTCTGACCGGCCCCGGGGGGAGGCGCCGGGCACGGGGGCCGGCGCCTCCCCTCCGGGGTCCCGCTCAGAACTCGGAGCGGACCACCACCTCGCCGTCGGCGTCGACGACCTCGAAGCCGACGGCGTCGTCGCGCAGCACCGAGGAGTTGAGGTTGCAGCGCACCTGCTGCGGGCCCACGCCGAGGAACTGCCCGGCGGGCACCTCGCGGCCGTCGTCGTCGGTGACCGCCAGCCGGTAGACCTCCCCGGCGGAGAACCCGGTGCCGGTCAGCTTCACCTCCACGCCCCAGGTGTGCGGCACCAGCTCGGCGCTGGCCTCGACGCCCGAGGCCACGATCTGCACGGCCACCGGCTCCAGCGGCACCGGGTCGGGCACCGGGCGCACCGCCCACCCGACCGCGCCGCCGGCGGCGGCCACCCCGGCGACGGCCGCGGCGGCCAGCACCCGGCGCCGCACCACCGCGCGGCGCAGCGGCACCGCCCGCCGCTGCTCCTCGGCGATGCGGGCCACGACGCGGGCGCCCAGGTTCGGCGGGGGAGTGGGGGTCGCGTCGAGCGCGTCGGGGTCGACGGCGGCCAGTCGGTCGGCCAGCGGCGCGATCTCGGCCAGCTCGGCGCGGCAGTCGGCACAGCCGTCGAGGTGGGCGCGCACCCGGTCCCGCTCGGCCGGCTCGAGGTGCCCCAGCGCGTAGGCGCCCAGCAGCTCCCGCAGCTCCCGGTGCTCGTCCCCGCGTGCGGCGCTCACGGCTCGACCCCCATCTCGTCCAGGGCCAGGCGGAGCGCCTTGAGCCCGTAGAACACCCGGCTGCGGACCGTGCCGACCGGGACGCCGAGCTCCGCGGCCACCTCGGCGTACGGCCGGCCGCGCAGGTGCGTCTGCACGATCGCCGTCCGGTGCTCGGCGCTGATCCTCCGCAGCGCCTCCTCCACCACCCAGGCGTCGACCAGACTCTCGTCGGCGGCCGCGACGGCCGGGCCCTCGACGCCCTCGCCGTCGGTCAGCTGCCGCTGCCAGGGCCGGACGGCGAAGCGGCGGGCCTCGTCGACCACCACGTTGCGCGCGATGGCGAAGAGCCACGTCCGCAGGCCGGCCAGCTGGGGGTCGAACGAGCCGGCGGCACGCCAGGCGCGCAGGAACACCTCCTGGACGACGTCCTGCGCGGCGCCGCCGTCGCCGAGCTGCCGCAGGGCGAAGCGGTAGAGCTCCGCGCCGTGCGCGGCGTAGGCCGCCTGCACGTCCAGCGGTGCCGCCGGCACCGGTGTGTGCCGTCCCATCCGCGACCTCCCGGCGCCCGGCGCTGCCCGTCACCCGGGGCGTACGGACGCCGGGCGCCGCCGGTTCAGCGCACGACGGCGATCGGCTCGATCCCCTCGTCCGCGGGCAGCGCGAAGCCCCACACCTGCGCGTAGAACGACAGCTCGCCGTCGAGCGCGGCCCGGATGTTCTCCGCCCGCCGGAACCCGTGCTGCTCGCCCTCGAACAGCAGGTAGGCGTGCGGGACGCCGCGCTCGCGCAGCGCCGCCACCAGCACCTCGGCCTGCTCCAGCGGCACCACGCGGTCCTCGGCGCCCTGGAAGACCGCCAACGGGGTGTCCAGCGCGCCGACGTGCGTGATCGGCGAGCGCTCGGTGTAGACGTCGGCGCCCTCCGGCCAGGGCGCCACCAGGCCGTCGAGGTAGCGCGACTCGAACTTGTGCGTGTCGGCGGCCAGCGCGCCGAGGTCGGCGACGCCGAAGTGGCTCGCGCCCGCGGTGAACGTCCCCGGCCGCAGGCACAGCGCGGCGAGGGTCGTGAAGCCGCCCGCCGACCCGCCCCGGATGGCCATGCGCGCGGGGTCGACCCGGCCGGCGTCGGCCAGGTGGCGGGCGCAGGCGACGACGTCGTCGAGGTCGACGACGCCCCAGCGGCCCTGCAGCGCGTCGCGGTAGCGGCGGCCGTAGCCGGTGGAGCCGCGGTGGTCGACGTGCGCCACGCAGAACCCGCGGGAGGTGAAGTACTGGACCTCCAGGTCCAGCACGGGGGCGTGGGCCGACGTCGGACCGCCGTGCACCATCACCACCAGCGGCGGCAGGTCGCCCTCCGGCGCGGTCACCTCCGGGTTGGCCGGCGGGTAGACGTGCGCGTGCGCCTCGGCGATGCCGGTGCCGCGGTCCTCGGTCGGGAACGTCACGTGCTCGGGGACGGAGAACCACGCCGGGTCCAGGCCCAGGTCGCGCGCCGGCCGCAGGACCTCGACCGCGCCGTCGAGGCCCGCGCGCAGCACCACCGGCTCGGTCGCCGGGCCGCCGGCCACACAGACGACGCCGTCACCGTCGGCGGTCAGGTGGCGGACGACCGTGTACCCGGGCAGCGCGACGTCGGCGGTGGCCCCGCCGGGCTCGCGGACGACCAGCCGCTCCCCGTCCGGCCACACCACCACGCGGCCGCCGGGGAGCAGCGCGAAGGAGCGGCCGCCGAACACCCACTGCGGCCCGGCCAGGTCGGTGCCGAGGTCGAGCACCAGCTCGGCGGTGCCGCCGGGCCGCCACCGCCACAGCGCCCACACGTCGGTGCGGTCGCAGCAGAACCACAGCGACCCGTCCTCGCCCCAGGTCGGCTGGACCGCCGACTCGCCCGGCCCGCCGGGGGAGCGCCCGCCGGCCACCACCGTCTCGGTGCCGTCGGCGGCGCGGACCACCAGCCGCGCGGCGTCCCACGGCATGTCGGGGTGGTCCCACTGCAGCCAGGCCAGCTGCCCGTCCGGGCCCGGGCGCGGGTCGGAGACGAAGTCCGGCCCGGTCACCAGCACCTCGGCGGTGCCGTCGGGGGCGATGCGCACCAGCTCGTCGACGACGTCGGCCGCGGCGCCGCCGGCCGCGTGCGTCTCGCGGACGGCGAGCAGGACGCCGTCGTCCGTGGGCGTGAGGTCGGCGTAGCGGACCCCGGCCGGCAGCTCCGGCTCACCGGTGACGGCGACCGGCTCGGCGGCGCCGGGGTCGAGGCGGTACAGCCGCTGGTCGTCGAAGTGCGTGAACCACAGGATGCCGCCGGCGACTGCCCACGCCGCCCCGCCGTACTCGTGCACGCGGGTGCGGGCGTTCCACGGCGGCGGCAGCGCGTCGGCGACCGTGCCGTCGGCCGACCGGCGCACCAGCGCCGACCGTCCGCCCTCCCCGGGCCGTGACTCCGACCACCACACGTCGCCGCCGTCGACGGCGACCTCGCCCAGCCGGGCGGCGGCGCGGACGACGAGTGCCGAGGTGACCGGGGTGGGCCAGCTGCCGTACGGGACCGGGGGAGGAGTCGGCATGGCCCGACCGTAGGTGGGGGACACGACCCCGCGCCTGCCCGGGAGCGACCTGGGCGGCGGCTACCGTTCGACGCATGCCTGCCCGCACCACGCCCTCGCGCCGGCCGTCCGGCTCGGCTCCGAAGGGGAGGTCCGGGTCCACGGCCGCCGGCAAGCGGCCGCCCGCGCGCAACGGCAACCGCAAGCCCCCCGCCCGCAAGCCCGCGCAGGGCCCGGGCGCCGCCGCCGGCGTCTGGCGCGCCGCCGCCGGGACCTGGGGCCTGCTGGCCCGCGGCGCCGGCGGCCTGGCCCGGTCGGTCGCCCGCCCGGAGGAGGCCGAGCCGCTCGCGCCCGAGCACCGCCGCGACGGCGCTGGCCTGGCCGTCCTCGGCCTCGCCGTCGTCCTGGGGGCCGCCGCGTGGTTCGACGGCATCGGCCCGGTCGGCGCCGGCCTGGCCGACGCCGTGCGCTGGGCCGTCGGGGCGCTGCTGGTCGTGCTGCCGGCCTTCCTCTTCCTCGTCGCGCTGCGGCTGCTCCGCCGCGCGCCGCACCCCGAGGCCCGGGGCCGGCTGGCGATCGGCTGGCTGTGCGCCGTCGTCGCCGTCCTGGGCATCGCCTCGGTGGTCGGCGAGCCGGGCGACCCCCTCGACGGGCGGCCCGGCTCGGGGGGCCTGGTCGGCTGGGCGGTCGGCACGCCGCTGACCGCGGGCCTCGGCGCCGTCGTCGCGGTGGTGCTGCTGTCGCTGCTCGCCGTCTTCGCCGTCCTCGTGCTCACCGCCACCCCGCTGCACCAGGTGCCCGAGCGGGTGCGCGGTCTCGTCGACCGGACCACCGGCCGCGGCGGCGAGGACTGGGACGAGGACGGGTACGACGAGTACGCCGAGGAGGACGAGCCGGAGGAGGCCCCGCGCCCCCGGCGCTCCAAGCGGGCCGCGCTGTCCGAGGTCCTGGCCGAGGACGCCCCCGACCTCACCACCACCGGCCCCATCGACCACGGCGCCTACGCCGAGGCGCCCGAGGCCGTGCGGCACGAGCCCGCGGCCGAGCCGGCCGCCCCGCCCGCGCCGCGGCCGGCGGTGGTCGACCGGACCGCGCCGCCGGAGGAGCTACCGCCGGTCGAGGAGCCGCAGCAGCTGGTCATCGAGCCGGTCGAGGGCGACTACGTGCTGCCCTCGATCAGCACGCTGCGCCCGGGCACACCCCCGAGGGCGCGCTCGCAGGCCAACGACGTCGCCATCGAGGCGATCACCCGCGTGCTCGAGCAGTTCAACGTCGACGCGGCCGTCACCAGCTTCACCCGCGGCCCGACGGTCACCCGCTACGAGATCGAGCTGGGTCCCGCGGTCAAGGTCGAGAAGATCACCGCGCTGACCAAGAACCTCGCCTACGCGGTGGCCAACGACAACATCCGCATCCTGGCGCCGATCCCGGGCAAGTCCGCGGTGGGCGTCGAGGTGCCCAACACCGACCGCGAGACGGTCAGCCTCGGCGACGTCATGCGCTCGCAGGCGGCCAAGCAGGACCCGCACCCGATGCTGGTCGGCCTGGGCAAGGACATCGAGGGCGGCTTCGTCTGCGCCAACCTCGCGAAGATGCCGCACCTGCTGGTGGCCGGTGCCACCGGCGCCGGCAAGTCCAGCTGCATCAACTCGCTGCTGACCTCGCTGCTGCTGCGCGCCACCCCCGACCAGCTGCGGATGATCCTGGTCGACCCGAAGATGGTCGAGCTGACGCCCTACGACGGCATCCCGCACCTGATCACGCCGATCATCACCGACCCCAAGAAGGCGGCCACCGCGCTGGCCTGGCTGGTCGAGGAGATGGAGCAGCGCTACCAGGACATGCGCGCCACCGGGGTGCGGCACATCGACGACTTCAACCGCAAGGTGGAGCGTGGCGAGATCGTCGCCCCGCCCGGCAGCGAGCGGGTCTACCGCCCCTACCCCTACATCCTCGCGATCGTCGACGAGCTCGCCGACCTCATGATGGTCGCCCCGCGCGACGTCGAGGAGTCGATCGTGCGGATCACGCAGAAGGCGCGCGCGGCCGGCATCCACCTGGTGCTCGCCACCCAGCGGCCCTCCGTCGACGTCGTCACCGGCCTGATCAAGGCCAACGTGCCCTCGCGACTGGCGTTCTCCACGTCGAGCCTCACCGACAGCCGGGTCATCCTCGACCAGCCCGGCGCGGAGAAGCTCATCGGCATGGGCGACGCCCTGTTCCTGCCGATCGGCGCCGGCAAGCCGATCCGCGTCCAGGGGGCCTACGTCTCCGACGCCGAGATCGAGGCGGTCGTCGAGTTCACCAAGCGGCAGGCGGAGCCGGAGTACCGCGAGGAGGTCTTCAGCGCCGCGCAGGGCGAGAAGAAGGAGATCGACGAGGACATCGGCGGGGACCTGGACCTGCTGTGCCAGGCCGTCGAGCTCGTGGTCACCAGCCAGTTCGGCTCGACGTCGATGCTGCAGCGCAAGCTGCGGGTGGGCTTCGCCAAGGCCGGGCGGCTCATGGACCTCATGGAGACCCGCGGTGTCGTCGGGCCCTCCGAGGGCTCCAAGGCCCGCGACGTGCTCGTCAAGCCCGACGAGCTGGAGTCGGTGCTGTTCACGCTGCGTGGCGGAACCCTCCCCGCCGGCGACGTCTGACCCGGAGCGGGGGAGGTCACCCTCGTCCCGCCCGGGCCGTCCGGGCGCAGCAACTACGATGGTCCGGTGAGCGCTCCGCCCAGCCCTGCCCGGACCGTGGCGGTGGTGACCCTCGGTTGCGCCCGCAACGAGGTGGACTCCGAGGAGCTGGCCGGCCGGCTGGCCGCCGGCGGCTACCGGCTGGTCGACGACGCCGAGGGCGCCGACGCCGTCCTGGTCAACACCTGCGGGTTCATCGAGTCGGCGAAGAAGGACTCGGTCGACGCGATCCTCTCGGCCACCGACGGCGGCGCGCAGGTCGTGGCGGTGGGCTGCATGGCCGAGCGCTACGGCGCCGAGCTCGCCGGCGCGCTGCCCGAGGCCACCGTCCTCGGCTTCGACGACTACGCCGCGATCGGCGACCGGCTCGACGACGTCCTCGCGGGCCGCCCGCTGGTGCCGCACTCGCCGCGCGACCGGCGCACGCTGCTGCCGATCAGCCCGGTGGCGCGCACCGCCGCGGTCGCCGCCGGCCGGGCGGGGGACGGCGAGACCCCGGCCATCCCCGGCCACGGCTGGGTGCAGCGTCGCCGGCTGGCCTCCGGTCCCACGGCCGCGCTCAAGCTCGCCTCCGGCTGCGACCGCCGCTGCGCGTTCTGCGCCATCCCGACCTTCCGCGGCTCCTTCGTCTCCCGGCCGCCGGCCGAGGTGCTCACCGAGGCGCGGTGGCTGGCCGGCCAGGGCGTCACCGAGCTGGTGCTGGTCAGCGAGAACTCCACCTCCTACGGCAAGGACCTCGGCGACCTGCGGGCGCTGGAGCGGCTGCTGCCGGAGCTGGCCGCCGTCGAGGGCGTCGTCCGCGTGCGGGTGGCCTACCTGCAGCCGGCCGAGCTGCGGCCCGGCCTCCTCGAGGCCATCGCCGGCACCGACGGCGTCGCGCCGTACTTCGACCTGTCCTTCCAGCACTCCTCGCCCGGGCTGCTGCGCCGGATGCGGCGCTTCGGCGGCACCGACGACTTCCTCGCGCTCGTCGAGCGGGCCCGGTCGCTCGCTCCCGGGGCCGGCTTCCGCACCAACGTCATCCTCGGCTTCCCGGGCGAGACCGAGGACGACGTCGCCGAGCTCGAGCGGTTCCTCACCGGCGCGCGCCTGGACGCCGTCGGGGTGTTCGGCTACTCCGACGAGGAGGGCACCGAGGCGGCCGGCCTCGGCGGCAAGCTCGACCGGGCCGAGATCGACGCCCGCGTCCGCCGGATCACCGACCTGGTCGAGGAGCTGACGGCGCAGCGGGCCGAGGACCGCGTCGGCACCCGCGTCGAGCTGCTGCTCACCGAGGACCTCTCCGCCGACGAGGGGCCCGGCGTCTGGCTCGGCCACGCCGCGCACCAGGACCCCGACGCCGACGGCACCACGACGGTCACCGGCGTCCCCGCCGACGCCCGCCCCGGGCAACTGCTGGCCGCCGAGGTCGTCGGCACCGAGGGCGTCGACCTCGTCGCCACCGCGCTCGCCGCGGTCCCGGCCGGCCGGTGAGGTCCCGGTGAGCGCCGTCGCTCCCGATCCGGCGGCGACCCCGCCGCAGTCGGCCCGCCTGGTCAACCTGCCCAACGCGCTGACCGTGCTGCGGCTGGCCGTGGTGCCGGTGTTCGCCGTCCTGCTGCTCTCCGACGGCGGTATGGACGACGGCCGCCGGGTGTGGGCGACGGTGTTCTTCGGCGCGGCGATCATCACCGACCGCTACGACGGGCTGATCGCCCGGCGCACCGGGCAGGTCACCGAGTTCGGCAAGCTGGCCGACCCGATCGCCGACAAGGCCCTCACCGGCACCGCGCTCATCGGGCTGTCGGTGCTCGCGCTGCTGCCGTGGTGGGTGACGGTGGCGATCCTCGTCCGCGAGGTCGGCGTGACGCTGCTGCGCTTCTGGGTGATCCGGCACGGCGTCATCGCGGCCAGCCGCGGCGGCAAGGCCAAGACCGTCGTCCAGGCCCTGGCCATCGGCCTGTACATCCTGCCGCTGACCGGGCTGCTGGCCACCGCCCGCTGGTGGGTGATGGCGGCCGCGCTGGTGCTCACCCTCGCCACCGGGCTGGACTACGTCTGGCGGGCGCTCGCCCTGCGCCGCACCAGCGCCCGGGCGATGCGGGCGGCCGCCGCCCGGCGGGCCGCGGGGCCGACCGGGTCGCGCACCGACACCGCCGCGTAAGGGGCGGCCGCGCCGGGAACGCGCAGGCCCGCCCCGGTGTTACGCCGTGAGCGGACGCGGCCCCGCCGGTCCGGTGCCGGAGGGACGGCCCGCGTACCGTGGGCGCACGGCACCCCCGGGTGCCGCCGCTCTTCCCCCTGCCAGACAGGAGACGGCCATGACGTTGCTGCGCACCCAGCTCGGGCGGACCCTGCGCGGGCACCGGCTGCGCCAGCGGCGGACGCTGCGCGACGTCTCCGGTGCCGCCCGGGTCAGCCTCGGGTACCTCTCCGAGGTCGAGCGCGGTCAGAAGGAGGCCTCCTCGGAGCTGCTCGCCTCGATCTGCGACGCCCTCGACGTCGAGCTGGCCGACCTGCTCGCCGAGGTGAGCACCGAGCTGCGCAGTCCCGACAGCCGCGTCCGTCCGCTCGCCCCCGCCGGCGCCCCGGCCGCCGAGGAGACCCCCGCCGAGCAGGTGCCCGCCGCGGCCCCGGCTCCCGAGCCCGAGCCCGCCCTCGCGCTCGTCGGCGCGACCCGCGCCGCGCACCGCGCCGGGAGCGCCGTCTCGCTCGCCGCCTGACCCGCGGGGGGGGGGGGGGGGGGGGGGGGGGGGGGGGGGGGGGGGGGGGGGGGGGGGGGGGGGGGGGGGGGGGGGGGGGGGGGGGGGGGGGCGGG
>NZ_JBJGYX010000081.1:0-17341 GCF_054050195.1 Geodermatophilus sp. SYSU D00710 | reverse complement strand
ACGCCCACGGGCGTCCCGGGCCCGCTGGAGCCCGTGCCGACGGTGACCGCCGGCCGGGGAGTCCTACCGGAGGAGGCTCCGCGCGATCACCATGCGCTGGATCTGGTTGGTGCCCTCGTAGATCTGGGTGATCTTGGCGTCGCGCATCATCCGCTCGACCGGGAAGTCCTGCGTGTAGCCGGCGCCCCCGAAGAGCTGGACGGCGTCGGTGGTGACCTTCATGGCGACGTCGGAGGCGAAGGCCTTGGCGGCGGCGCACAGCCGGCCGAGGTCGGGGTCCACCTTGCCGCCGGAGTGGCCGGCCTCGCCGCGGGCAGCGGCGACGTAGACCAGGTGCCGGGCGGCCTCGATCTGCATGGCCATGTCGGCGAGCATGAACTGGACGCCCTGGAAGTCGCTGACCGCGCGGCCGAACTGCTTGCGCTCGCGGGTGTACTCGACGGCGGCGTCGAGGGCGCCCTGGGCGATGCCGACGGCCTGGGCGCCGATGGTCGGGCGGGTGAAGTCCAGCGTGCGCAGCGCGGTCTTGAACCCGGTGCCGGGCTCGCCGATGACCCGGTCGGCCGGGATGGTGCAGTCGGTGAAGTAGAGCTCGCAGGTGGGCGAGCCCTTGATGCCCATCTTCCGCTCCTTGGGGCCCACGGCGAAGCCGGGGTCGTCGCGGTGGACGGCGAAGGCGGAGATGCCGTTGGCCCGCTGCTCCGGGTCGGTCACGGCCATGACCGTGTACCACTCGGAGACGCCGGCGTTGGTGATCCAGGCCTTGGTGCCGTTGAGCACCCAGGTGTCGCCGTCCCGCCGGGCGCGGGTCTTCATCGAGGCGGCGTCGGAGCCGGCCTCCCGCTCGGACAGGCCGTAGCTGATCATCGCGTCGCCGGCGGCGATCGGGGCGAGCACCTGCTGCTTGAGGTCCTCCGACGCCGACAGGACCACCGGCATCGAGCCGAGCTTGTTGACCGCCGGGATGAGCGAGGCGGACACGTCGACCCGCGCGACCTCCTCGATGACGATGCAGGTGGCGACCGCGTCGGCGCCCTCGCCGCCGTACTGCTCGGGGATGTGGGTGGCGTGGAAGCCGGCCGCCGTCAGCGCCTTCTGCGCCTCGATCGGGTACCGCGACTCGGCGTCCACCTCGGCCGCGTACGGCTTGATCTCCCGCTCCGCGATGTCCCGGACGGCGGCCCGGATCGCGTCGTGCTCCTCGGTCAGCTGGTACAGCCCGCTCGTGCTCACGCCTCGATGCTAGGACGTCCCAGCAGTTTCCTGGCCCGTCTCACCCGGCCCGGTGAGGCGGGCGCGCAGCGCGGCGTCGCGGGCCGCCACGGAGTCGGCGAGGTCGGCCTGGAACCGCTCGACGGCCGCCCGCAGCCGCGGGTCCGCGGCGGCCAGGATGCGGACGGCGAGCAGCCCGGCGTTGCGGCCGCCGCCGATGGACACCGTCGCCACCGGCACGCCCGCCGGCATCTGCACGATCGACAGCAGACTGTCGAGGCCGTCGAGCCGGTCCAGCGGCCGCGGGACGCCGACGACCGGCAGCGGGGTGGCCGCGGCGAGCATGCCCGGCAGGTGGGCCGCTCCCCCGGCCCCGGCGACGAGCACCCGCAGGCCGCGCCCGGCCGCGGCCGCGGCGTAGTCGAGCATCCGCTGCGGCGTCCGGTGCGCGGAGAGCACGTGCACCTCGTACGGGACGCCGAACTCGGCGAGCGCCTGCGCGGCGGGCTCCATCGTCGGCCAGTCGGAGTCGCTTCCCATGACGACGCCGACGAGGGGGCTGCCGACGAGCGGGTCCACTCAGTGCCCCAGGGGGAAGGCGAAGGCGGGGTCGACCACGCCGTCGGCGAGGTAGCGGGCCGCGGCGAGCGCGCGGGCGCGGACCTCCGCGAGGTCGTCGCCCAGCGCGGTGACGTGGCCCAGCTTGCGGCCGGGGCGCTGCCCCTTGCCGTACCAGTGCAGCTTGACGTCGGGCCAGTGCGCCATGAGGTGGTGCACCCGCTCGTCGACGCCGGGGCCGTCCCAGTCCTCGGCCGACGCCGCCCCGCCGAGCACGTTGGCCGTGACCACGACCGGCGCGGTCATCGCCGTCGACCCCAGCGGGTAGTCGAGGACGGCGCGCAGGTGCTGCTCGAACTGGCTGGTGCGCGCGCCCTCGATCGTCCAGTGCCCGGAGTTGTGCGGGCGCATCGCCAGCTCGTTCACCAGCACCCCGTCGGCGGTCCGGAACAGCTCGACGGCCATGACCCCGACCACGCCCACCCGGTCGGCGACGCGGACGGCCAGCTCCTGCGCGGCCAGCACGGTCTCCTCGTCGAGCCCGGGTGCCGGCGCGAGCACCTCGGTGTTGATGCCGTCGCGCTGCACGGTCTCGACCACCGGCCAGACGGCGACCTGCCCGAACGGGGAGCGGGCCACGAGTACCGCGAGCTCCCCCACCAGCGGCAGCCGCTCCTCGACCAGCAGGGTCCCGTGCCGCTCCAGCAGGTCGGCGACCTGGTCGGGGCCGTGGACGACGAAGACGCCCCGGCCGTCGTAGCCCCCGCGCGGGGTCTTGACCACGACCGGCCAGCCGACCTCCTCGGCGAACGCGGCCACCGCGTGCACCGTGGGCGCCTCGGCCCAGGCCGGCTGCGGCTCCCCCGCCCCGGCCAGCGCCCGGCGCAGGACCAGCTTGTCCTGGGCGTGCAGCAGCGCGTCGGGGCCGGGGGCGACCCGCACGCCGTCGGCGGCGAGGGCGCGCAGGTGCTCGTTGGGCACGTGCTCGTGGTCGAAGGTGAGCACGGTGGCGCCCTCGGCCACCGCGCGCAGCGCACCGAGGTCGCGGTGGTCGCCGAGCCGGACGTCGGCGGCGACCAGCGCCGCGGACTCGTCGGCACCGGTGGCCAGCACCCGCAGCGACTGGCCGAGGGCGATCGCGGCCTGGTGGGTCATGCGCGCGAGCTGTCCCCCGCCGACCATGGCGACGACGGGCAGACCGGTGCGCGGGTCGGTGGGCGCGGGCATGGTGGGCCCACCGTAGCGAGCACCCGTCCTCCCGGCGCCGTCGTCCCCGCGGGGGCGGCGCGGGTCCGTACAGTCGGCAGACGTGCCGCTGCTGCCGTCCGTCCGTCGCCGCGCCGGCAGCACCTGGCGGCTGCTCCTGCGGGAGCTCAGCGCGTTCGGCACCGTGGGCGCGGCCTGCGTCGTCCTCGACATCGGCCTGTTCCAGCTGCTCTACACCTCCGGCAGCGGCGCGGTGACGGCGAAGCTGGTCTCCGCGGTGGTGTCCACGACGGCGGCCTACCTCGGGCACCGGTTCTGGTCCTTCGCCCACCGCGAGCGCTCCGGCTACCGCCGGGAGTACGTCGCCTTCGTCCTGGTCAACGGGTTCACCGTGTTGGTCGGCCTGTTGCTGGTCGCCCTGGTGCGCCACCCGCTCGGGCAGGAGCACGCCCTGGTGCTGCAGGCGGTCAACGTCTTCTCCATCGGGCTGGGGACCGTCATCCGCTGGTTCGCCTACCGGCGGTGGGTGTTCCGGGCGGCGCCCGCGGCAGGAGCCGGGACACCGCGGGACGGGCACCTGGTGCCCGGTGAGGCCGCAGTGAGCAGCAGGGCCTGAGAGCCCCCGGCGGCGGTGGCTCATCCGGTTGTCTCGGGCCCTCCCGGGGGTCGGTCTCGGCACTCGACCCAGAGGAGTGACGTCTGTGGCAGAGGAAGGAGCAGGGGTGACGCGGGGCGAGACCGTGCAGTGGGGTGCCGTGGCCGGTCGGCTGGCGGCGGCCGCGGCGACAGTGGAGCGGTCGGTCTCCCGGCTCACGCTGGTGCTGTCGGGAAGTGGACGTGTCAGCGCCCCCTACCTGCTGCCACTGGAGCTCGACGCACTCGTGCGCTGATCCGTGACCTCGTGCCGCTGCGGGTGTGCGACCGGCCTGGTCCAACGCCGGGGTCGCCGAGCACCCGCCCACCGTCGGCGACCTCGACCGGACGATGACGCGGATCGCCACGCTCTGCGGTGGCCCACTCGGGCGGTTGACGGCGCTCATCGCCGCGCTCCCTCCGGCTTGGAGGTAGCCGCCGGCCGGACCTGACGGTCCGGTGGGCTGCCCCGGAGGGGACGGACGACGAGCCTCGAGCGGTCACCGACCTCCGGCGCGGTCCGGGGAGTTCAGCAGTCGGTCGAACACCAGGTCGGTCATCTGGGCCACGCGAAGGGACAGCCGCCGCGACTCCTCCAGGCCCTCCTCGGCCTCCCGCAGCGACCGCTCGAGGTCCTCGACGTGGCGTGCGTGCGCGTCTAGCTGCTCACGGAGCTCGGCGAGCACCGTCTCCATCTCCCCCAGCCGCTGCTGCAGGACGGGGACCGACTCGAGGGACCGCACCGTCCGGGTGGCAACGCGACGGAACACCGCGCCAGCGAGATCACGGGCCGCCATCACGCCGCCCCGAGACGCAGGCGCGCCACCCACGGGTCCTCGTCGCCGTACACCGCCAGCCCCCGGCCCTCCACGGAGTCCAGGACCTGCAGGTCGCGCTCCTTGGCCTCGACGACCACGAGAGCCGGGTCGAGGTACCGCCGGAAGTGCTCACCGAACGCGTGCTCCGCCTCCTCGTCCCGGTTCGTGCGGAACTCGAACCAGCACTCGCCTCCACGGCGGGCGACCGTAGCCGCGAGGAACCACAGGTTGGCGCGGGCCTCGTCGTCGATCGCGTGCACGAGGAAGCGGGCGTACAGGTGCCAGCCGAGGGAGGGGTCCAGCTCGGCGGCCAGGTTCCCGACCTGGTGCAGGTCGGCGAGGTTGACGACCTCGAATGCAGCCTGCCATCCCTCGTTCCGGGCCAGGACCCGCCCCCGCTCGACGGCGGCCGCGGAGTAGTCGATCGCGTGCACGGTGCGCCCCACGCGGGCGAAGAAGCGGGCGTCGCGCGCCGTACCGGTCCCGACGTCCAGGACGGCGGCCCCCGCGGGCAGCCGCTGGTCCACCCAGCGGGCGAAGTCCGACTCCGCCGCAGGGACCCTGCCGACGTCGGCGCTGGAGTAGAAGTCCTGCCAGTACTCGCGGCCCATGTTGAACTCCCCGATCCATGCCCGTAGTCGTGACCGCACGGCGTGCGGCGTGGTGAAGGTGAAGGACGGGTCCGGTGTCCGCCAGCCCGGTCCGTAGGTCTCGGCCAGCAGCTGCTCGGTGGCCGCCGGTGCGGGGTGGGTGCGCCCGCGGACGGTGACGTCGGACAGCTCGCGCAGGTCGAGCCCGTCGGCACCGACCTGGAAGCAGAGATAGGTGCGGTCGCCGACCTCGAAGGCCGTGAAGACGTCGATGCAGTGGTCCTGCCCGTCGTCGTCGGAGAAGACCAGCTGCAGGTGGCCACCGCTGTGGCGGAGCACCGAGTACCCGCGGTGGCGCAGCACCCGCTCGAGCTCGAGGTTCTCCCGCACGACGTCCGCCGGGTGGTCGTGGCGGGACAGGTAACCGAGGTCGGCGTCGTCGTCGTGCGGGATCAGGTCGCCGTCGCGGACCGCGCCGAGCAGGGTCCCGTAGCAGACGAACGACCTCAGCCCGGCCTCCGCCAGGACACCGCGCACCGCGTCGAGACGCTCGAGCAGTCGGTCCTGGAGAGCGCGGCGGGCCACCGGCTCGATGCCGTCGAAGCTGGGGGCCAGGTGTCCCCACTTGTTCACCGAGAGCCAGCGCAGCCGGCCGTCCCGCAGGTCCAGTCGGGCAGCGTCGGGCCCGAAGGCGACCTCCCCGGAGGCCACCACGTCCTTGCGTGCGGCGTCCCGGACCACAACGGATGCCGTACCAGTGAGTCGCTCGGCGAGCGCCGGAGGCCATGGGAACCACACGCTCCCGTCGGGACGACACGTCCCGACGTCGGCGCGAAAGGAGACGGTCCGGTGTCCCTCCATCAGGACCTCGACGACCGCCGGCAGGCAGGCGGCCCCAGATGGGGCGACGACCAGACCCGAGCGGTCCGCCTGCACGCTGGCGCACGACTCCGGGCGGGGACCATGACGGGACACTCCTTCACATTACGTCACGACCTGTGCACCGAAGGTGTGCTCACGGTGCCGTCGTGGGGGCTTCCTCACCTCTCCCACCCGTCACCGCGGCCCCACTCCGTGCTGCTCAGCCGAATGCGATGGCGCTCTCCGCCGGCGGCCCCGAGTCGGTCAGGAGGCCAGACGCGAGCCCGACCGCCCGGCCACGACCTCCAGCCGGGTGGGGATGCGGGTGCGCAGCTCCTCGAGGTGGCTGATCACCCCGACCGTGCGCCCGCCGCGGCGCAGCTCGTCGAGCACGGTCATCACCGCGTCGAGCGCCTGGGCGTCGAGCGTGCCGAAGCCCTCGTCGACGAAGAGCGTGTCCATCTGCACCCCGCCGGCCTCGGCGGTGACGACGTCGGCCAGGCCGAGGGCGAGTGCGAGGGAGGCCATGAAGCTCTCGCCGCCGGAGAGGGTCTTGGTCGGCCGCCGGGTGCCGGTGTACTCGTCGAGCACGTCGAGCCCCAGGCCGCCGCGGGCGCCGTGCCGGCCCAGTGCGTCGCTGTGCAGGAAGGTGTAGCGCCCCCGGGACATCTCCTGCAGCCGGCGGCTGGCCACCTCGGCCACCTGCTCGAGGCGGGCGGCGAGCACGAAGGACTGCAGCCGCATCCGCAGCGTGTTGGCACCGCGGCCGCCGACCAGGTCGGCCAGCCCGCCGACCTGGTCGGCGCGGGCGCGGCGCTCGGCGAGCTCCTCCTCCGCGGCCAGGACGTCGCCGGCCAGCCCGTCGAGCGCGGCCGCGCAGCGGCGGGCCTGGTCGAGGGCGGTCACCGCCTCCTCGCGGCGGGCGGTGAGCGCGGTGCAGCTCTCCTGCAGGGCCGCGACGTCGGGCCGCTGGTCGAGGTCGGCGAGGTCGGGGTCGGCGAGGGTGGCGGCGAGCACCGCGCGGGCGTCGTCGTGCGCGCGCAGCCGCGCGTCGAGGGCGGCGAGCTCACCGGCGGGCAGCAGGGCGCGGCCGGCGTCGGGGACGCCGGCGAACCCGGCCGCGGCCGCGCGCTCCCCGGCCGCGGCGCGGGCGGTGGTGACCGCCTCGGTGGCGCGCACCTCCTCCTCCGCCGCGGCGACGGCGGCCTCGCAGCGCTCCGCCTCGGCGGTCAGCCGGGCGGCGCGAGAGGGCAGGTCGGGGTCGTCGCCGCGGGCCGCGTCGACGCGGGCGGCCGCCTCGGCCGCCGCCTGCTCGGCCGCCGCCTGCTCGGCGGTGCGGCGCTGCAGCGCCTCCCGGTCGGCGGCCAGCGCCGCGGCGGACGCGTCGCGGCGCTGCTCGGCCGCGACCAGCGCCCGGCGGGCGGTATCGACGCCGCCGGCCAGCCGGGACACCTCCTCGAGCTCGGCCCGGCCCGCCGTGGCGCGGGCGGCCAGCGCCTCGGCCGGCTCGTCGCCCGCGCGGGCGCGCAGCACGGCGAGCTCGCGCTCCTGCGCCTCGACCCCCGCCGCGGCGGCGGTGCGGCGCTCGTCGGCGGCGTCGGCGGCGGCGCGGGCGCGCTCCTCGTCGTCGGCGGTGACCGGCGCCCCGGCCGGGACCGCCGGGCGCGGGTGCTCGGTGGAGCCGCACACCGGGCAGTCGGCACCGTCGGTCAGCCCGGCGGCGAGCTCGGCGGCCATGCCGTCGAGCCGGGCGGTGCGCACCTCCACCAGCCGCTCTCGCGCCTCCAGCCAGCCCAGCCGGGCGGCGTCGGCCGCGGCGCGGGCGCCGTCGAGCCGGCCGGCGAGCCCGGCGGCGCGGGTGGCGGCGTCGAGAGCGGCGCGGGCGGCCTCCGCGGCGGCGGTCAGGCCGGGCAGCCGCGCGGCGGCGGCCTGCGCGGCGTCGAGGCGGGCCTGGGCGGCGGCCACCCGCGCCGGCTCCTCCTCCGCGGCCCGGGCGCCGTCGGCGCAGGCGGCGGTCAGCCGCTGCACCTCGCCGGCGAGCCGGGCCGCGTCGCCGGCCAGCGCGCGGGCCCGGCCGGCGTCGGGCAGCAGCGCGCGGGCCTGCGCGGCGGCGTCGCGCAGGTCGCGCGCCGTCGCCGGGATGGCCGGGTGCCCACCGCCGACCGCGGCCCAGGCGGCCGCGGCGCGCTCGCGGGCCGCGGCGGCGCGCGCGGCGGCGAGCGCGGCGCGCTCGACGGTCTCCAGCACGTCGCGGAGCACCTCGGCACGGCGCCCGGCGTCGGCGCGGGCCCGCAGCGGCGCCAGCTGCGGCTCCCGGGCGGTGAGCTCCTCGAGTGAGGCGCGGGCGCGGTCCCGCCGGGCGTGCCGGTCGGCGAGCGCGCGGGCGGCGGCGAGCTCGGCGTCGGCCCGGGCGCTGTCGGCGGCCGCGGTCGCCGCGGCGGTCCGCGCGGCGGCCAGTCGCTCGGCCGCCTGGGTGCGGACCTGCCGCACCCAGGCGCCCACCGACGCACCCGGCCGCGCGCCGACCAGCTCCGGCGCGAGGTCCTCGGGCACCTCGACGTCGGCGATCTGGGCCACCCGGTGCAGCAGCGTGCTCACCCGGTGCCGGTCGGCGCGCAGCGCCTCCTCGGCGGCCCGCCGCTCGCCGGCCAGCCACTCCTCGGCGCGGGCGAACCGGTCGACGTCGAAGAGCGTGCGCAGCAGCTTGGCGCGGTCCTCGGGCTCGGCGCGCAGGAACCGGGCGAAGTCACCCTGCGGGAGCAGCACCACCTGGCAGAACTGCTCGGCCGAGAGCCCCAGCCGGACCCGCAGGTACTCCGACCCCTCGTCGATGCGGGTGCTCACCGGCTCCCAGGTGCTGCCGGTCCAGCGCTGCACGGTGAGCCGCGCCTGTTCGGTGGTCTCGCCGGTGCCGCGCTTCTTGGGCCGGGTCTGCTCCGGCCGGCGCACCACGCGCAGCCGCTCCCCGGCCAGGGTGAGCTCGCAGCCGACCTCGGTGCGGGTGGCGGCGTCGGCGTGGTCGCTGCGCAGCCGGCGGGCCTCACCGCGGGCTCCGGGCACCACGCCGTAGAGGGCGAACACGACGGCGTCGAGCAACGTCGTCTTGCCTGCCCCGGTGGGACCCCACAGCAGGAACAGCCCGTCACGGGCGACGTCGTCGACGTCGACGGTCTCGGTGCCGGCGAAGGGCCCGAAGGCGGTCAGCGTGAGGGAGTGCAGCCTCACCGGGCGGGCTCCTCGCGGGTCGCGGCGGCCAGCGCGCGCCCGAGCAGGTGTCGCTCGGCAGAGGTGGCGGCGACCCCGCCGCGGACGTGGCTGACGAACTCGCCGGCGACGTCGAGGTCGCCGCGCCCGCGCAGCCGCTCCTGGTAGCTGCGCCCGTCGGGGGTCCCGCCGCCGGACCACTCCAGGTGCACGCAGTGCGGGAAGCGGGTGCGCAGCTTGCGCATCGGATCGGTCGGGCGCACGGGGTCGGTGAGATGGGCGGAGACGAACGCCTCCTCGGCCGCGGCGTGCGCCGGGTCGGCCAGCAGCTCCTCGAGGGTGCCGCTGAGGACCCGCAGGGCGCGGGGCAGGGGCAGCGGCACGGCGCGGACGCCGGCCAGCCCGCCGGCGTCGAGGTCGACCAGCCACACCTGCTTGTCCTGGCCGGCCTCGCCGAAGGAGTAGGGCAGCGGCGAACCGCTGTAGCGCAGCCGGTCGGACAGCGACTGCGGCCGGTGGAGGTGGCCCAGCGCCACGTAGTCGACGCCGTCGAACACCGACGCGGGCACCAGGTCGACGCCGCCGACGCAGATGTCGCGCTCGCTGTCGCTGGCCACGCCGCCGCCGACGAAGGCGTGCGCCAGCACGACCGAGCGGGTGCCGGGGCGGAGGAAGAGGTCGGCGCGGACACGGTCCATCGCCGCCCGCAGCACCGCCTCGTGGCTGCGCGCCTCGCGCAGGCCGAGCTCGTGGCGGGCGAGCTCGGGCTCCAGGTAGGGCAGGCCGTAGACCGCGACGTCGCCGTGCGCGTCGGAGAGCAGCACCGGCTCGTCGAGGCCGCCGGTGGTCGTGCGGAAGTGCACGCCCGACCGGGTCAGCAGCCCGGAGAAGGTGCTCAGCCGGCGCGCGGAGTCGTGGTTGCCCGGCGTCAGGACGACCGCCGCGCCGGCCCCGACCAGCCGGGCGACCACCGCGTCGAGGACGGCCTGCGCATCGGCCGAGGGCACCGCACGGTCGTAGACGTCACCGGCCACCACGACCGCGTCGACCCGCTCGGCGGCGACGACGTCGGCCAGGCCGGAGAGCACCGCCTCCTGCTCGGCGAGCAGGTCGGCGCCGTGCAGCGACCGTCCGATGTGCCAGTCGGAGGTGTGCAGCAGCCGCATGGGTGCGGAAGGTAGGTCGCCGTACCGACAGATCCGGCCAGGCTCGCCGTGACCGATCGGTCACACCCCGCCCGGGGGCGCAGGCCGGCGGGTCAGCGCAGGCGGGTGGTGCGGGACCCGACCGACGACCAGTCCTCGTTCCAGTCCTCGTCGTGCCCGTCCCCGGCGGGGCCGACCGGCCGAGGGTCGTCCTCGACGAGCTGGGCCAGCAGCGCCTGCACGCCGTCGCTGTCGGGCAGGCGGCGCAACACCAGCGGCGGCCCCTCACCGGCGGACTCCACGGTGACCGTGCCCGACCGCACGATCCGCTCCCACGGCGTCTGGCGGCAGGAGACGTCGGTGACGCGGGAGAGGGCGACGTCGCGGCCGCGGCGGGAGAGCACGCCGGTCCGCACCAGCACCCGGTGCGTGGTCACGACGACGTGGGTGGTGCGCCAGCGCAGCAGGGGGCCCGCGACGGCGACGGCGAGCACGACCAGCGCGACCGCCAGCAGCAGCATCCGCAGCACGCCCTGCTGGCGGCCGGCGGGGACGAGCGCGGCGAGGTAGGAGGCGGCGCCGACGACCACGAGGAACCGGACCACCGGCCAGAACAGCGTCGTCCAGTGCGGGTGCAGGTGGGCGACGACCTCCTCGTCGTCGGCCAGCAGCCGGTCGGGGTAGGGCACGACGAGAAGGATGACCGAGCGGAGCCGGCGAGTCAGGTTCCCCGCGGGCGTGTCCGCACGTGCTGGACGTCGCCGGTGGCCAGCTCCACGGTGCCGGTCGCGGTCGACAGCACCAGCCGGCCGTCCCAGTCGACGGCGGTGACGGAACCGGCCACCTCCGACCCGTCGGGCAGGGTGACGACGACGTCGGCGCCGACCGTCGAGGACCAGGCGAGGTAGTCGCGGGCCAGGTCGCTGGCGACGGGGTCGCCGAGCGCGGCGGTCCAGGCGAGGTAGCGGCGTTCCAGCCCGCGCAGGAAGGTCAGCAGCAGCGGGCCCCGGTCGACGGGGCCGCCGGTGACCACCGACAGCGACGTCCCGGTGGGCGGCAGCTCCTCGCGGCGGGTGGTGACGTTGAGCCCGGTGCCGACCACGACCGCGCCGCTCGAGGCCTCGGCGAGGATCCCGGCGAGCTTGGCGCCGTCGGCGGCCAGCAGGTCGTTGGGCCACTTGAGCGACGTGCGGACCCCGGCGACCTCGCCGACGGCCTCGGCCAGCGCCACGCCGGTGAGCAGCGGCAGCCAGCCGCGGCGGGCGGCCGGGACGTCGGGGCGCAGCAGCACCGAGACGGTCAGCCCGGCGCGTGGCGGCGAGACCCAGGTGCGGTCGAGCCGGCCGCGCCCGGCGGACTGGTGCTCGGCGACCAGGACCGTCCCCTCCGGCTCCCCGTCGGCGGCCCGTCCGGCGAGGACGGCGTTGGTCGAGCCGGTCTCCTCGACGACCTCCAGCGCGCGCCACAGGCGGCTGTCGCGGACGAGGGCGGCCTGCAGGGCCGCGGCGTCCAGCGGTGGGCGGTCGAGCTCCGACCAGCGGGCGGAGGGCGCGTCGGGCACTCCCCTACGCTACGGCTCCGTGAGTGCGGCTGAACTGGAGAGCGCCGGCGAGCACGTCCCCGGCGACGTCGACATCCACACGACCGCCGGCAAGCTGGCGGACTTCGGGCAGCGTGTCGAGGAGGCCGTGCACGCGGGCTCGCAGCGGGCGGTCGAGAAGCAGCACGCGGCGGGCAAGATGACCGCCCGCGAGCGGATCGAGGCGCTGCTGGACCCCGGCTCGTTCACCGAGCTCGACGAGTTCGCCCGCCACCGCTCCACCACCTTCGGCATGGAGGCCCGCCGTCCCTTCGGCGACGGCGTCGTCACCGGGTACGGCACCGTCGACGGCCGGCCGGTCTGCGTCTTCTCCCAGGACGTCACCGTGTTCGGCGGCAGCCTCGGCGAGGTCTACGGCGAGAAGATCGTCAAGGTCCTCGACCTGGCCCTGCGCAACGGCTGCCCGGTCATCGGCATCAACGAGGGCGGCGGCGCGCGAATCCAGGAGGGCGTGGTCTCCCTCGGCCTCTACGGCGAGATCTTCCGGCGCAACGTGCACGCCTCCGGCGTCGTCCCGCAGATCTCGCTGGTGATGGGCGCCGCGGCCGGCGGGCACGTCTACTCCCCCGCGCTCACCGACTTCGTCGTCATGGTCGACAAGACCAGCCAGATGTTCATCACCGGTCCCGACGTCGTGAAGACGGTGACCGGCGAGGACGTCACGCTCGAGGAGCTCGGCGGCGCCCGCACCCACAACACGAAGTCCGGCGTCGCGCACTACCTCGCCGAGGACGAGGCCGACGCCCTCGACTACGTCAAGGCGCTGCTGTCCTACCTGCCGAGCAACAACCTCGACCCGCTGCCGGCCGTCGACGTGGCGCCGGTCGACGTCACGCTGCCCGACGCGGTGACCGAGGAGGACCTCGAGCTCGACGGCTTCGTCCCGGACTCGCCCAACACGCCCTACGACATGCACACCGTCATCGAGCACGTCCTCGACGACGGCGAGTTCCTCGAGGTGCAGGCGCTGTTCGCGCCGAACATCCTCGTCGGCCTCGGCCGGGTCGAGGGGCGGCCGGTCGGCGTCGTGGCCAACCAGCCCACCCAGTTCGCCGGCACGCTCGACATCGACGCCAGCGAGAAGGCCGCCCGCTTCGTGCGCACCTGCGACGCGTTCAACGTCCCGGTGCTCACCTTCGTCGACGTCCCGGGCTTCCTCCCCGGGACGTCGCAGGAGTGGGAGGGGATCATCCGCCGCGGGGCGAAGCTGATCTACGCCTACGCCGAGGCCACGGTCCCGAAGGTCACGGTGATCACCCGCAAGGCCTACGGCGGCGCCTACGACGTCATGGGCTCCAAGCACCTGGGCGCCGACCTCAACCTGGCCTGGCCGACCGCGCAGGTGGCGGTCATGGGCGCGCAGGGCGCGGTCAACATCCTCTACCGGCGCGAGCTCGCCGACGCCGACGACCCCGAGGCCCGCCGCGCCGAGCTGGTCACCGAGTACGAGGACACCCTGCTGTCCCCCTACATCGCCGCCGACCGCGGCTTCGTCGACCAGGTCATCCTGCCGTCGCACACCCGCGTCCAGGTGACCAAGGCGCTGCGGCTGCTGGCCAACAAGCGCCAGACCCTGCCGCCGAAGAAGCACGGGAACATCCCGCTGTGACGACGACACCGTCGTCCTCCCGACGACACCGCGACCAGGTGCCGTCCCCCGAGCCCGTGGAGCCCACCCCGGCCCCCCTCGCGGAGGCCTCCGGCCCCCACTCGTCGGACCGACCCCTGCTGAGGGTCGTCCGCGGTGAGCCCACCGCCGAGGAGCTCGCCGCGCTGACCGTCGTCGTCGCCGCGCTCTCCCAGCGGAGCCGGCCGCGCCGCCGGCCGGTCCCGGTCGGGGCGTGGGCCTCCCCCGCCGACCTGCACCGGCCGGTCCTGCGCCCCGGCCCCGGTGGCTGGCGCGCCGCGGGACGGCCCGGATGAGCCGGAGGCTGGTGCTGGCCTCCGCCTCACCGGCCCGGCTGGCACTGCTCCGCCAGGCGGGGCTCGCCCCCGAGGTCGTCGTGAGCGACCTCGACGAGTCCACCGTCACCGCGCCGCGCGTCGGCGAGCGGGTGGCGCTCCTGGCCGCGGCGAAGGCGGCCACCGTCGCCGGCCGGGAGGACGACGCCCTCGTCGTCGGCGCCGACTCCCTGCTGGAGTTCCGCGGGCAGGCCATGGGCAAGCCGGCCGACGCGCACGAGGCCCGCGACCGCTGGCGGCGGATGTCCGGGCGCTCCGGGGTCCTGCACACCGGCCAGGCGCTGCTCGACGTGCGCGCCGGCCGGGTCGAGGGCCGCGACGTCGTCGTCACCTCGACCGTCGTGCACTTCGCCACCCCGACGGCGGAGGAGATCGAGGCCTACCTGGCCACCGGCGAGCCGCTCGCGGTCGCCGGCGCCTTCACCCTCGACGGGCTCGGCGCGCCGTTCGTGCGCCGGGTGGAGGGGGACCCCGCGTCGGTCGTCGGCCTGTCGCTGGCCGCGCTGCGCGAGCAGCTGCGCCGTCGTGGGCTGACCATCACCGACCTCTGGCGGCGCTGAGCCCGTTCCCGCCCCGTCGCCGTGCGGTGGTCCGCTGCTCGGTCTCGGGCCTAGGGTCCGGACGTGGACACGCGCTCTCTACGCACGGCGTGGGACACGTTCGGCTCGAAGGACCCCATGTGGGCGGTGCTCACCGAGCCCGACCGCCGGGGCGGACGCTGGGAACCCGAGGAGTTCTTCGCGACCGGCGTCCGCGAGGTCGACGGGGTCATGGCACTGGCGAGTGAGCTGGGCCTGCCTGCCCGGCACGGGACGGCGCTGGACTTCGGCTGCGGCGTGGGCCGGCTCACGCAGGCGCTCGCTCGTCACTTCGACCGGGTGACCGGGGTGGACATCGCGCCGTCGATGCTCGCCGAGGCGCGGCGGCACGACGCCGAGGGCCGGTGCACCTTCGTCCACAACGAGGCACCCGACCTGGCCCTGTTTCCCGACGACTCGTTCGACATGGTGCTGTCCACCATCGTGCTGCAGCACATGCCGCCCGATCTGGCCCTGCGCTACGCCGAGGAGTTCGGCCGGGTGCTGCGCCCAGGCGGGCTGGCGGTCTTCGCCGTCCCCACCGGGCCGTCGGACACGCTCGTCGGCCGGCTGTACCGCGCCGTCCCGCGGCCGCTGGTCCACGCCTACGTCCGCCGGCGGTTCGGCGCCGTGATGCAGATGCACGGCCTGCCGATGGAGGTCCTCCTGCCGCGGCTGACCGAGCGCGGCCTGGTGGTGCTGCGCGTGCAGCCTGACGCCAGTCCGGGCCCGAACTGGCGGGGCTTCCGCTACGCCGTCACCAAGCCACCGGCCGACGGCGTCGGCTGAGCCGTCGGCGGGCCACCTCCCAACCGCGGGCGGGTGTGCGGACTCTGGCTAGAGTCCGTCCGGTCCGTCTTCGAGGGAGTGCGCCGGTGCATAAGGTCCTGATCGCCAACCGCGGGGAGATCGCCGTCCGGGTGGCCCGCGCCTGCCGGGACGCCGGGCTGACCAGCGTCGCGGTGTACGCCGAGCCCGACCGGGACGCCCTGCACGTGCGCGCCGCCGACGAGGCCTTCGCCCTCGGCGGGACGACGCCGGGCGACTCCTACCTGGTGATCGACAAGATCCTCGACGCGGCCAAGCGCTCGGGCGCCGACGCCGTGCACCCCGGCTACGGGTTCCTGTCGGAGAACGCCGACTTCGCCCAGGCCGTCATCGACGCCGGGCTGACCTGGATCGGCCCCTCCCCCGAGTCGATCGTCGCCCTCGGCGACAAGGTGGCCGCCCGGCACATCGCCACGAAGGCCGGCGCGCCGCTGGTCCCCGGCACGAAGGACCCGGTCGCCGGCGCCGACGAGGTGGTCGCCTTCGCCCGGGAACACGGGCTGCCGGTGGCCATCAAGGCCGCCTTCGGTGGTGGCGGACGCGGCCTGAAGGTCGCCCGCACCGAGGAGGAGATCCCGCACCTGTTCGACTCCGCCGTCCGCGAGGCGGTCGCCGCCTTCGGCCGCGGCGAGTGCTTCGTCGAGCGCTTCCTCGACAGGCCGCGGCACGTCGAGGCGCAGGTGCTGGCCGACACCCACGGCAACGTCGTCGTGGTCGGCACCCGCGACTGCTCGCTGCAGCGGCGCAACCAGAAGCTGGTCGAGGAGGCCCCGGCGCCGTTCCTCACCGACGAGCAGCGCGCCCGCATCCACGAGTCGGCCAAGGCCATCTGCCGGGAGGCCGGTTACCACGGCGCCGGCACCGTCGAGTACCTCGTCGGCACCGACGGCTCGATCTCCTTCCTCGAGGTCAACACCCGTCTGCAGGTGGAGCACCCGGTCAGCGAGGAGACCAGCGGCATCGACCTGGTCCGCCAGCAGTTCCGCATCGCCGAGGGCCTGCCGCTGGCGATCACCGAGGACCCCGTCCCGCGCGGGCACAGCATCGAGTTCCGGATCAACGCCGAGGACGCCGGGCGCAACTTCATGCCGGCCCCCGGCCCGGTCACCCGGCTGGAGATCCCCCAGGGCCCCGGCGTCCGCTGGGACTCCGGCGTCGAGACCGGCGGCGAGGTGGCCGGCGCGTTCGACTCGATGCTGGCCAAGCTGATCGTCACCGGGGCCACCCGCGAGGAGGCGCTGCAGCGCGCCCGCCGGGCGCTCGACGAGCTCGTCGTCCAGGGCATGCCCACGGTGATCCCGTTCCACCGGGCGGTGGTCCGCGACGAGGCGTTCACCCGCGAGCCGTTCACGGTGCACACCCGGTGGATCGAGACCGAGTGGGACAACCAGGTGCCGCCCTACGGCGCCGCGCCGGCCGAGGCCGACGAGGAGGCGCCGCGGCAGACCGTCGTCGTCGAGGTCGGCGGCCGGCGTCTGGAGGTCTCGCTGCCCGCGGGCCTGGCGGCCGGCGGCGGGCCTGCCCCGGCCGGTGCCGGGGCCAGGCCGCGCAGGCGGGGTTCGGGCCACGGCGGATCGGCGGCCTCCGGCGACTCCCTCACCTCGCCGATGCAGGGCACCATCGTCAAGGTCGCCGTCGCCGACGGGGACACCGTCGCCGAGGGCGACCTGGTCGTCGTCCTCGAGGCGATGAAGATGGAGCAGCCGATCACCGCCCACAGGGCCGGCACCGTGAGCGGGATGTCGGCCGAGGTCGGCGCCACCGTCGCCAGCGGCGCCGTCCTCTGCCGGATCGCCGACTCGGGTTGAGCCGGGGCGCGGTGAGACGAGACCCGCCAGGCGTTCGCGTCGCTCAGTACGCCCTGACCAGGCCAGTAGCAGCCGACCAGTGCAGTGTCCCCCCCTGGAAGCGCTGCGAGGCGTCACCGCTGGGCAACCGCACCCCACCCGCCATCGGGTAGCCGAGGTGGCCGTTCTCGTACCCGCGCGCGGCCCAGGCCCACCGGATGGCACCGTCGACCGCCTGCGCACGGGTCGCGGGGCTCCAGTAGATCGATCCACCCTGGAACTCCTGCAGACACCCCCCGTCCCGCAGACCGCACCGCGCACCGGCCACCGGATAGCCGTACCAGCCGTTCTCCCAGCCC
>NZ_JBJGYX010000080.1:0-19045 GCF_054050195.1 Geodermatophilus sp. SYSU D00710 | reverse complement strand
CCCCCCCCCCCCCCCCCCCCCCCCCCCCCCCCCCCCCCCCCCCCCCCCCCCCCCCCCCCCCCCCCCCCCCCCCCCCCCCCCCCCCCCCCCCCCCCCCCCCCCCCCCCCCCCCCCCCCCCCCCCCGGCGACGACCGCGGTGACCGGCAGCAGGAAGCCCTCGGTGAACAACTCGCTGCGGGCCAGCAGCAGCGCGACGAACCCGATCGAGAAGGCCAGCCCGGCCAGCAGGTGGCTGCCGGTCTCGGCGTACACGGCGACCAGCGACAGGATCCCGACCGAGACCTCCAGCCCTCCGGCGAGGCCGGTGGTGAGCACCTCGCGCCAGGTGCGGTGCAGCCGCTGGGCGCCCTGGCTCACCACCCGGTCGAAGGCCTGCACGACCTCGTCCTCGGCGGGTGCGTCGGTGTCGCCGAGCTGGACGCGGCGCTGGTCGGTCACGGAGCGCACCTACCCTCGGCGGCGTGCCGCACTCCGAACCCGGCGGCGACCCGGGGACCGTGACCCTGCACCTGTGGGGCGTCCCCGGCCGGGCCGTGCCGGGCGCGGTGCTGCGGATGGCCACGCTGCGGCCCGCGCTGGCCCGCACCCCGGGCCTGCGCTTCGCCAAGCTGCTCGGCACCGGCGACGGGCGCACCTTCACCGTCCGTGACGCCGACCCGCGCCGGTGGGGGCTGCTCGCCGTGTGGGACGACGACGCCGCCGCCGACGCCCTCGACGACGGGCCGGTGGGCGCGAGCTGGCGGCGGGTCGCCGACGAGGAGTGGGCGGTGCGGCTGCGTCCCCTGGCCGCCCGCGGGCGGTGGTCGGGCCGCGAGCCGTTCGGCAGCCCGCGCCCCCGCCGCTGGGACGGGCCGGTGGCCGCGGTGACCCGCGCCCGGCTGGTGCTGCGCCGGGCCGCGCGGTTCTGGTCGGCGGTGCCGCCGGTGTCGGCCGACCTGCACCGGGCGCCGGGGCTGCGGATGGCCGTCGGGATCGGCGAGGCGCCGCTGGGCCTGCAGGGCACCTTCAGCGTGTGGGACTCCGCCGCGGCGCTCAACGCCTTCGCCTACGACCGCCCCGAGCACGCCGCCGTCGTCGCGCGGACGGCGCAGGAGGGCTGGTACGCCGAGGAGCTGTTCGCCCGGCTGGCGGTGCTCTCCTCCCGAGGCACCGTCGACGGCGCCGACCCGCTGGCTCAGCCCGCGGCGGGCTGACCCAGCCGCGCCACCAGGTGGATCTCCTCCCGGTCGTCACCGGGGGCCAGCCGGATCGCGCCGGGCATCCGGCCGAACTCGCGGTAGCCGAACTGCTCGTAGAACCGCTCGAGACCGGAGCCGCCGCGCACGGTCAGGTGCAGCATCTCCAGGCCGCTGTCGCGGGCGACCTCGTGGATGCCCGACAGCAGCACCCGGCCCAGGCCCCGGCCCTGCAGGCGGGGGTGCACCTGCACCCGCAGCACGGTGGCCCAGTGCCGGCGCAGCGGGCTGACCGACAGCGACAGCACGGCGAACCCGCCGAGCTCGCCGTCGACCCGCAGCACCACCAGGCGCTCGCGGCCCAGGGCGACCCGCGCGACGACGGCGTCGAGCACCGGCGCGACGTCGTCCCGGGTGACCGGCGGGACGAAACCGACCGCGCCGCCGGCGTTGGTGACGTCGGTCCAGCAGGCCAGCAGCTCCTCGTGCAGCCGCGCATCGACGGCGTCGACGGCGGTCACGACGGCGGAGGACACGCTCCGATCATCGCCCCCGGCGCCGTGCGGACGGGCGTCGCCCCTGGACCGCGCACCCCCATGGGGGAAGGCTCGGCGCCATGAGCGACGCACCCGGTCCCGTGCCCGTCCCCCGTCCGGTGGACGACGAGCTGCGCGTTCCGTTCTGGATCGTGCTGGCCGGGGTGGGCGCGGGCGCGTTCTGGGCCCTCGCCGGCGTGGCGCTGGGCTCCTGGCTCCGCGGCCGCCGTCAGTGACGCCCGGTCCGGCTCAGGTCGGGCCGTCGCCGCTGGGGCCGAACCGCTCCACCCGGACGTCGGCGGCGGCCACGCCCAGCCCGACGAGCAGCTGGCTGGCCGCCTCGGCGAACGGGGTGGACCCGCACACGTAGGCGGTCTGGCCCGGCTCCCACAGCGGCACCAGGTCCGCGGCGGTCAGCCGGCCGGCCGGGCGGATCCCCGAGCGCTCGCGGGTGGTGACCACCAGCGCGCCGGCCGCGCGCAGCTCGTCGGCGTAGGGCAGCTCGGCGGCCGTGCGGGTGGAGACGGCGATCCGCAGCAGGTCCTCGCGGCCGAGCTCGCGGGCGGTGCGCAGCATGGACACGAACGGCACCACCCCGGTGCCCCCGCCCACGAGCAGCGCCGGCGCCTCGCCGGTCCAGACGAACCAGCCGCCGATCGGGCCGCGGACCTCCAGCCGGTCGCCGGGCTCGACGACGTCGGCCAGGTAGGTGGACACCTCGCCGTCGTCGAGGCGCTCGACGAGCAGCTCGACCAGCGGGTCGCCCGGCGCGGAGGCCACCGAGTAGGACCGCTGGGCGCGGTACCCGTCCTCGGCGGTCAGCCGGACGACGTAGTGCTGGCCGGCGAGGTGGTCGGGCCGGTCGGGCACCTCCAGCCGCAGCCGGAGGGTGCGCGGGGTCGGGCGGTCGACCTCCCGCACCGTCGCCTCCCGCCAGCCCCCGACGGGGGCGGGCCGCCGCACGTCAGGTGAGGCATCTGTCGGCCCCGCTGCAGGGTCCCGCCGCGAGCCTGCGAGCGGTGGGGGGCAGCGGGGTCCTTCGTCAGTCACCCTGGTAGCGCTGCTCGCGCCAGGGGTCGCCGCGGTCGTGGTAGCCGTTCTGCTCCCAGAAACCGGGCTGGTCGCGCTGCAGCAGGGTCAGCCGGGTGACCCACTTGGCGCTCTTCCAGAAGTAGAGGTGCGGCACGAGCAGCCGCACCGGGCCGCCGTGCTCCACCGGCAGCGGCTGCCCGTCGAACTCCCACACCAGCCACGCCTTGCCGCCGGTGACGTCCTCGAGCGGCAGGTTGGTGGTGTAGCCGGTCTTGGAGGTGGCGACGACGAAGTGCGCCTCGGCGGTCGGCCGGGCGGCCTCGAGGAGGGTGTCCACGCTGACACCGGCGAAGTGGGTGTCGAACTTCGACCACGTCGTCACGCAGTGGATGTCGCCGCGGTAGTCCGACGGCGGCAGCCGGTGCACCTCGTCCCACGTCCACGTCGTCGGGTTCTCGACGCGGCCGTCGACGGTGACGCTCCACGTCTCCGGCGCGATGCGCGGCGTGGGCTCGGCGGTCAGCACCGGCCAGTCGCGGCCGACGTCGTACTGGCCGGGCGGCAGCCGGGGATCCCGCTCCCGTCGGCGGCCGAGGAAGCCCCGGGTCGGTCCTGCCACACGTCCTCCTCCGGTCGGTGCTGCTGCCGGAACGCTGCCACGTCCGGCGGGCGCCCCTCAACGTCCTGACCTGGGTTGAGGGTTCCCTTACATGAGCCGTGTCACTGTGTGTTCACGTGGCCGTCAAGGGGTTAGGGAGCCTAACTTTGGTGCTGTGGTGACGGTGACGCAGTCGGGCCAGCGCAGGACCCCGAAGGTCGCGAAGACCAGCTCGGTCGCGAAGAAGGCCGTGATGGCCGTCAGCGGCATCATCCTGGTCCTCTACCTGGTCGCGCACATGGTCGGGAACCTGAAGCTCTTCGCCGGCGCCGAGACCTTCAACGGGTACTCCGAGTGGATCCGCCGGATCGGCGAGCCGGCCGTCCCGGGACAGACCGTCCTGTGGATCATCCGGATCGTCCTGCTGGTGGCCGTCGTCGCGCACATCTGGGCCGCGATCTCCCTGTGGCGCCAGGCCAAGCGCGCCCGTCCGACGCAGTACGTGGCCCGCAAGGCGGTGGCCCAGAGCTACGCCTCGCGCACCATGCGCTGGGGCGGCGTCATCCTCGGCCTGTTCATCGTCTACCACGTCCTCGACCTCACGCTGGGGGTCGCCAACCCCGAGGGGCCGGACTCCACGCCCTACGACCGGGCGATCGCCGGGTTCTCCAACCCGATCGTGACCCTGGTCTACGTCGTCGCGCTGCTGGCCCTGGGCTTCCACCTCCGGCACGGCATCTGGAGCGCGACCCAGACCCTGGGGCAGAGCAACAGGACGCGCGAGCGGACCGTCAACGCGTTCGCCACCGTCTTCGCCGTCGTGCTCACGGTGGGCTTCCTCATCCCGCCGCTGAGCGTCCTCGTCGGCATCATCGAGTAGGAGCACGCGTCATGGCCCTCGAACTGTTCACCGTCGGCGACCCGATCGCCGACACCAAGGCCCCCCGCGACGTCCCGATCAGCGAGCGCTGGAGCGAGCGCCGGTTCCGCGCGAAGCTGGTCAACCCGGCCAACCGCCGCAAGCTGAGCATCATCGTCGTCGGCACCGGCCTGGCCGGTGGCGCGGCGGCCGCCACGCTCGGCGAGGCCGGCTACCGGGTGAAGTCCTTCTGGTACCAGGACAGCCCGCGCCGCGCGCACAGCGTCGCCGCGCAGGGCGGCATCAACGCCGCCAAGAACTACCGCAACGACGGCGACTCGGTGCACCGGCTGTTCTACGACACCGTCAAGGGCGGCGACTTCCGCGCCCGCGAGGACAACGTGCACCGGCTGGCCGAGGTCAGCGTCAACATCATCGACCAGTGCGTCGCGCAGGGCGTCCCGTTCGCCCGCGAGTACGGCGGCCTGCTCGACAACCGCTCCTTCGGTGGCACCCAGGTGTCGCGGACGTTCTACGCCCGCGGCCAGACGGGCCAGCAGCTGCTCTACGGCGCCTACCAGGCCCTCGAGCGGCAGATGGCGGCCGGCACCGTCGAGCAGCACGCGCGCACCGAGATGCTCGACCTGATCGTCGTCGACGGCCGGGCCCGCGGCATCGTCGCCCGGAACCTGATCACCGGAGAGATCAGCACCCACTTCGCCGACGCCGTCGTGCTCGCCACCGGCGGGTACAGCAACGTCTTCTACCTGTCGACCAACGCCAAGGGCTCCAACGCCACGGCGATCTGGCGGGCGCACAAGCGCGGCGCGCTGTTCGCCAACCCCTGCTACACGCAGATCCACCCGACCTGCATCCCGGTGCACGGCGAGTACCAGTCGAAGCTCACGCTGATGAGCGAGTCGCTGCGCAACGACGGCCGGGTGTGGGTGCCCAAGGAGCGCGGGGACACCCGCGACCCGCGGCAGATCCCCGAGGACGAGCGCGACTACTACCTCGAGCGGATCTACCCCTCGTTCGGCAACCTGGTCCCCCGCGACATCGCCTCGCGGCAGGCCAAGAACGTCTGCGACGAGGGCCGTGGCGTCGGCCCCAGCGGCCTGGGCGTGTACCTCGACTTCGCCGAGGCCATGCAGCGGCTGGGCCGGCCGGCCATCGAGGCCAAGTACGGCAACCTCTTCGACATGTACGCCCAGATCACGGGCGAGGACCCCTACGAGGTCCCGATGCGGATCTACCCGGCGGTCCACTACACGATGGGCGGCCTGTGGGTCGACTACGACCTGCAGTCGACGATCCCCGGCCTGTTCGTGATCGGTGAGGCGAACTTCTCCGACCACGGCGCCAACCGGCTCGGCGCCAGCGCCCTCATGCAGGGCCTCGCCGACGGCTACTTCGTCCTGCCGAACACGATCAACGACTACCTGGCCTCCGGTCCCTTCGGCGCGGTCGACCCGGCCCACCCGGCCGCCGTCGAGGCGCTCGAGGGGGTGCGGGCGCAGACCGAGCGGCTGCTGTCGATCAACGGCACCCGGACCACCGCCTCGTTCCACCGCGAGCTCGGCCGGCTGATGTTCGACCTGTGCGGCATGGAGCGCTCGGAGGAGAGCCTGCGCAAGGCCCTCGACCGGATCCCGGAGATCCGGCAAGAGTTCTGGACGAACGTGCGGGTGCCCGGTGAGGCCGGGCGGTTCAACCAGAGCCTCGAGCACGCCGGCCGCGTCGCCGACTTCATCGAGCTCGCCGAGCTCATGTGCGTCGACGCCCTGCACCGCAACGAGAGCTGCGGTGGGCACTTCCGGGCGGAGAGCCAGACCCCCGACGGGGAGGCCCTGCGCGACGACGACAACTTCGCCTACGTCGCGGCCTGGGAGTGGACGCCGGAGGGTGTCCCGCCCGTCCTGCACAAGGAAGACCTCGAGTTCGACTACGTCCACCTCGCCCAGCGGAGCTACAAGTAGATGAACCTCAAGCTGCGTGTCTGGCGCCAGCGGAGCGCGGCAGAGAAGGGGAAGATGGTGACCTACGAGGTCACCGACGTCTCCCCGGACATGTCGTTCCTGGAGATGCTCGACGTCCTCAACGAGCAGCTCATCCTCAACGGTGAGGACCCGGTCTCCTTCGACCACGACTGCCGCGAGGGCATCTGCGGCTCGTGCGGCGTCATGATCAACGGCCGCGCCCACGGCAACGGGCTGTTCGAGGAGCACCCGCAGACGACCACGTGCCAGCTGCACATGCGGTCGTTCAAGGACGGCGACACGATCGACATCGAGCCGTGGCGGGCGACGGCGTTCCCGGTCATCAAGGACCTCGCCGTCGACCGGTCGGCCCTGGACCGGATCATCCAGTCGGGCGGCTACATCAGCGCCCCGACCGGGACCGCCCCCGAGGCGCACTCGATCCTGGTGGCCAAGAAGGACTCCGACGCCGCGTTCGACGCCGCCACCTGCATCGGCTGCGGCGCCTGCGTGGCGGCCTGCCCGAACGCCTCGTCGATGCTGTTCACGGCCGCGAAGGTCACCCACCTCGGCCTGATGCCGCAAGGGCAGCCCGAGCGCAACGACCGCGTGGTCAACATGATCCACCAGCAGGACCTCGAGGGCTTCGGCGGCTGCACCAACATCGGTGAGTGCTCGGCCAGCTGCCCGAAGGGCATCTCGATGGAGACCATCTCCCGGCTCAACCACGACCTCCTCGGCGCCCTGCGCGCCGGCGCGCGACCCAAGAGCTGAGGCCAGCGCCGCCGACGGGCGGGGACTCCTCCGGGGGTCCCCGCCCGTCGCCGTTCCCGGGCGCGGCTCAGGCAAAGGAAGCTATCCGCACGTCTGGAGCGCCAGGACGTGCGGATAGCTTCCTATGCCTCGCCCCTGGCAGTGGCGCCGCGTCGGTTCGACGGGCAAACTGACTCGGGTGAGCACCGCCCCGTACGACCTCACCACCCTGCCCGGCCGCCCGTGCACCATCGCCGCCGCCCTCGAGCTGGTGGGCGAGCGGTGGTCGCTGCTCGTCGTCCGGGAGGTGTCGCTGGGCAACCACCGCTTCAGCGACATCGCCCGCGGCACGGGCGCTCCCCGCGACCGGCTGACCGCGCGGCTCAACGCCCTGGTGGCCGCGGGCGTGCTCGAGCGCCGGCAGTACAGCGACGCGCCGCCCCGCTCGGGCTACCACCTGACCGCGTCCGGCCGCGACCTGCTGCCGGTGCTGCAGGCGCTGCTGCAGTGGGGCGACCGGTGGGCCGCCGAGGAGCCGCCGGTCCGCCTCGAGCACGCCCCGGAGGGGCACGAGGAGCACCAGGTCGACGCCGAGTGGGTGTGCCGCACGTGCGGGGAGCCGGTCAACCGCTCGCGGGTCGAGCGGGTGCTGACCCCGGCCGGGCGGGCGCTGTCGGGACTGCCCGCCGAGGAGACGCATGAGCACTGAGACCGACCCGGTGACCGGCACCCCGGCCGGGTGGGGTGAGCCGCGGTCCCGGACGGTCACCTGGTTCGACCCGATGGTCACCGCGGCCGGCGGCCGGGAGCGCTCGGGCCTGCAGACCCTGGAGGCCGTGCGCGACGGCGTGCTGCCGCCCCCGCCGATCGCGCAGCTGCTGCAGATGGACCTGACCACCGTCGAGGAGGGCCGGGTCGAGTTCACCTGCGCCGTGGACGAGTCGGTCTACAACCCCATCGGCGTCGTGCACGGCGGGCTGGTCTGCACACTGCTGGACTCCGTCGCCGGCTGCGCGGTGCACACCACCTTGCCCCACGGCGTCGGCTACACGTCGATCGAGCTCAAGGTCACCTACCTGCGGGCGGTGACCCAGGCCAGCGGGCGGCTGACCGCCGTCGGCACGGTGGTCAAGCCGGGACGGCGGGTCGCCTTCGCGGAGGGGCAGGTGCTCGACGCCGCCGGCAAGACCGTGGCGACGGCGTCGAGCTCGCTGCTGGTCTTCCCGCTGCCGGCCTGAGCTCCGGTCAGTCGCTGCCCCGGATCCAGTCGACGACGAGCTCGGGCACGACGTAGGGCTCCCCCGGCACCTCCTCCTCCGGGAAGTCGAAGACGGCCAGCATCATCTGCACCGGGTAGTCGGGGGTCACCGCCACCTCGCGCACGCGCTGCCCGTCCACGGAGAACACCGCGCCGTCGGGCCGCCAGTCCACGGCGTAGACGTGCCAGTCGGCGACGTCGATGCCGGGCCGGGGCGCGGCGAAGTCCTCGACCAGCCGCGGGTCCCGGAACGGGTGGGTGCCCATTCCGACCGCGGCGCCGTCCGCCGGGTCGACGGCGTCGCCGAACACCTCCGCCACGCAGATCTCGCCGGAGCGCTCGGGCCGGTCCTCCAGGCCGACGGTCCACCAGGCCACCATCGACCGCGGCGTGACGGTGGCGCGGGCCCGCATCTCGAGCAGGCCGTAGCGCGGCGTCCAGCCCCAGTGCGCGGGCTGCTCCTCCCGGACGACGGCGCCCGGCCGCACCGGCTGCTGCCCCACGGTGCTGCCGACCGGACCGGAGAAGACGCCGGACTGGACGCCGGAGACCCGCAGCGGCGGGTGGTCCCCGGGGCACCACAGCGGCGCGTCGTCGGGCAGGTACAGCCGCAGGCAGGAATCGCGGACCTCGTAGCAGGCCGCCGTCGCCGCGCGCGAACTCCACTGCGGCAGGTAGTGCGGAACCCAGACGTCGCGGTCGAGGTCGTCGCCGTCGAAGTCGTCCCGGAAGGGCGTCCCGGTCACCGGCTCTGCAGCGCGTCCAGGGCCACGGCCATCGACGCGGCGACCCGGAAGTCCAGCCGCGGGTCGGGGACGAAGACGTCGTAGCGGTCGCGGATCGCCTTGCGCCGCTCGACGACCAGCACGGGCTGCCCGGTGGCGGTGTCGACGAAGTCGAAGTGGAAGACGAAGGGCACCCAGACGTCGCCGAGGAACGGGATGAAGTCCCACACCCGCCGCAGGATCGCGAGGAACGGCCGGCGCTCCCGGCCGACGGCCTCCAGGCCGGGGGCCGACAGGGTCCAGGTCGAGCGCAGCAGACTCGCGCCGAAGCGCTTGCTGAAGGTGCCGAGGACGCGGCCGCCCTCGTCGAACACGTCGTGCTGGGCGTGCACGTCGAGCCGCTGGCGGGCGCGGAAGGAGAAGACCGGGCGGGTGCGGGCCTCGTCGGCGGTGAAGACCACCTCCTCCTTCAGCTTCATGCGCTTCTGCTGGGCCAGGGCGAGCAGTCCGCCCTCGCTGCCGTCGGGCTGCACGGCGCGCACCTCGTAGCGGTTGACCATCACGGTGATGCGCTGGTGGACGGTGAAGCGCGGCACCACCATCGGCGCGGGGGGCTGCTGGGCGTACGGCACGGTCACGGTGCACCTCCGAGATCCGGGTGGGTCTCCATCGTGGCCACCCCGTCCAGGGACGTGCGGTGCACGACCGGGTTGCGCGACAGAATCTCGTTCTCACCCAGCGAGTGCACAACCGCTGTGCCAGTCTCGGGCCGGGTGGAGCGGGTCCGCCCGGGGAGCGCGGAGGTCGGTCGTGTCGCAGGAGTCCCGTCGGGTGGGTGTCGCGGTGGTCGGACTCGGGGGTGCGGTCGCGACGACCGCGGTCGCGGGTCTGGAGCTGCTGCGGACCGGGGTGGCCGGCTCCGACGGCCTGCCGCTGGCCGGCCTGCAGGTGGCCGGCGGGCCGGTGGAGGAGACGACGGGCCTGGCCGGGTACGAGTCGCTGGTCGTGCGCGGCTGGGACCTCGACGGCTCCGACCTGCGCAAGGCCGCCGAGCAGCACGGGGTCCTCGACGCCCGGCAGCTCGAGGAGGCCGGCCCGGCGCTCTCGGCGCTGACGCCCTGGCCCGCGGCCGGCGACGCCGACTTCTGCCGCAACGTCACCGGCGGCAACGTGGTGCTGGCCGAGACCCGCCGCGCCCAGGTCGACGCCGTCCGCGAGGACCTGCGCCGGTTCCGGGAGGAGGAGTCCCTCGACGGGCTGGTGCTGGTCAACCTCGCCTCCACCGAACGGTGGCCCGACCCGACCGCCCCTGCGCTGCAGACCGTCGAGGCCTTCGAGGCCGGGCTCGACGCCGACGACCGCGCCATCACCCCGGCGATGGTCTACGCCTACGCGGCCATCGCCGAGGGCGTCGGCTACGTCAACTTCACGCCGTCGCTGGCCGCCGACGTCCCGGCGCTGGTGGCCCTCGCCGAGGCCCGCGGCGTCCCGGTCGCCGGCAAGGACGGCAAGACCGGCCAGACGATGATGAAGACGGTCCTCGCCCCGGCCTTCCGCGCCCGCTCGCTCACCGTCGAGGGCTGGTACTCGACCAACATCCTCGGCAACCGCGACGGCCTGGCCCTCGACGACCCCGACTCGCTCAACAGCAAGCTGCAGACCAAGGGCAGCGTGCTGGACTCGATCCTGGGCTACCCGGTCGAGGACCACGTGGTCCGCATCGACTACTACCGGCCGCGCGGGGACCAGAAGGAGGCCTGGGACGCCATCGACCTGGTCGGCTTCCTCGGCCAGCGCATGCAGGTCAAGGTCGACTTCCAGTGCCGCGACTCCATCCTCGCCGCCCCGCTCGCCCTCGAGCTCGCCCGCCTCACCGACCTCGCGCAGCAGCGCGGCGAGGGCGGGGTGCAGCGGCAGCTGGGCTGGTTCTTCAAGGCGCCGATGACCGCCGGCGGCGACGTCCCCGAGCACGCCTTCCACCGCCAGGAGACCGCCCTGCTCGACTGGCTGGCCGCCGGCGCCGGCTCCCGGTGACCGCGATCGAGGCCCCGGGGACGCTGACCGCGCTCGCCGGCCTCCGGCCGCTGCTGGCCGAGATCGGTGACGCCAAGCGCGTCCGGGTCGCCGGCGCCCCGGGCTCGCTGGCCGAGCAGGCGTTCGCCCGCGCGTGGGCGCGGCTGCTCGCCGGCGAGGACGTCGCGGACGTCGCGGAGTCCGAGACCGCAGCCGCCGTCGCCCGGGCCCGGCTGGCCGGCATCGACGCCGCCGTGCTCACCACCGCCGGGCTGGAGGACGGCGAGGTCCTGGTGGTGCTCCGCCGGGCCTTCGACGAGGTGGCCGGGCCGCTCGATGCGGGCCTGCGCGACCGGCTGCGCGCCGCGCTCGGCCCGCAGCCGTCGCCCGGTCCGGCGCCACCGCTGGCCGCCGCGCTCAACGCCCAGCCGCGGGCCGGGGCGACCGCGCCGGGGAAGCCGCGGATCGTCGTCGAGCCGCCGGAGAGCCACGGCGACCACTGCCTCACCGTCGCCGTCTACGGGGCGCTGGTCGCGCCGGTGGTCGGCGCCGACCCGGTGCCGCCGTTCCTGCTGGGCCTGGCCCACCACCTGCACAACGTCGTCCTGCCCGACGCCGGGTTCGCCGGGGAGGTGCTGCTCGGCGACGCGCTGGAGCGGGTGACGGCCACGCTGGAGGAGCGGGAGCTCGCCGCGCTGCCCGCCGCGCTGGCCGACAGAGTGCGGGAGGTGCTCGCGCTGCGGCCGGGCGCCGGCGAGCCCACGGCGCGGGCCTTCCACGCCGCCGACGTCCTCGACCGCGTGCTGCAGGTGCACCACCACGCGCGGGCCGCGGCGTTCACCGCGTCGCAGGCGCTCGACGACCTCGAACTGGTGCACGCCGGGCCGGTGCAGGCCTACCACCTCGACGTCCTGGCGGCGGCCGGGCTGTGAGCGCACCGGCACCGGCCGTCCCGGTGGTGGACGGGATCCCCTTCGCCCGGGCCGGCCGCGACGACCTGCGCGCCGAGGTCGCCGGGCTGCTCGCCGCCGGCGAGACCGACCGCGCCCGGGTGCTGCTGCTCGCCGACGCCGACGACTGGTGGACCGAGCCGCCGCCTCCGCCCGAGCAGCTCGCGCGGGTGCCGGCGGCACGCACGCTGCGCGAGGCGATGGACCTGCTCGGCATGGGACGGGTCGCCGACTACTTCGCCCACCGCTGGTCGGACCCCACCCACCTGGCCGGGCTGGCGCTGCTGCAGGCGCACTGGCCGGGCAGCAGGCCGGTGGTCGACGTCGCCTGCGGGATCGGCGCGCACCTGCGCGAGCTGTCCCGCCGCGGGGTGGCCGACTTGCTCGGCGTCGACGTCGTCTGGGCCAAGCTGTGGCTGGCCAGGCGGTTCGTCTGCCCGTCGGCGCGCTACGTGTGCGCCGACCTGACCGCGGCGCCGGACCTGCCGGTGGGCACCCCCGCGTACGTCATGTGCCACGACGCCTTCTACTTCCTCCGCGACAAGCCGGCCGCGGCCGCGGCGATGCGGGCGCTGGCCGGACCGGGCGGCACCGTCGTCGTCGGGCACGCGCACGTGGCCGACCCGCACGGGGCGCCGCTGACGCCGCAGGGGTACGCCGAGGTGCTCGGCACCGGGCTGCTCTACGACGACGACGAGCTGACCCGCTCGCTGCTCGAGGGCCGTCCCCCGCGCCGGGCCGCGCCGGGCGACCTGCACGCCAGCGAGGCGGTCGCGCTGGTGGCCGGGCACCCGCTGGCCCACGCGCCGGTGGACCTCGGCGAGCCGCTGCCGCCGCTGTTCGTCAACCCGCTCTACCCCGGGGGCGTGCTGACCTGGCCCAGCGAGCGCTACGCCGCCGAGTACGGGCCGCGCTCGTCGTACCTGCCCTCGCGCTGGCCCGACCCGCTGCCCGCCGACGCGGCCCGCCGACGCCTGCTCGTCGACCTCCCGGAGGCGTGGTGAGCGTCGGCTGGGGCATCGCCGGGTGCGGCTGGGTGGCCCGCGACCACGCGCTGCCCGGCCTGCTCGCCGTCGACGGCGCCCGGGTGGTGGCGCTGCACGACCTCGACCCGGCGGCGACAGCGCGGATGCCGGTCGAGGGCGCCCGGCGGACGACCGACCTGACCGAGTTCCTCGCCACCCCCGGCCTGGACGCCGTCTACGTGGCGGTGCCCAACGCCGCGCACCGGCCGCTGGTCGAGGCGGCCGCCGCGGCCGGGAAGGCGGTGCTGTGCGAGAAGCCGCTGGCCGCCGACGCCGGCGACGCGCAGGCGCTGGTCGACGCGTGCGCGCGGGCCGGCGTGCTGCTGGGCACCGCCTACGACCAGCGCTGGCACCCCGCCCACGTGCGACTGCGCGAGCTGGTGCCCGAGCTGGGCACGGTGACCGCCGTCCGGATCGTCTACTGCTGCTGGCTGCCCGGGGACTGGACGCCCGACGGCCGGCCGCACGACAACTGGCGCGTGGACCCGGCCCGCGCCGGCGGCGGCGCGGCGATCGACCTCGCCCCGCACGGCCTCGACCTGGTCGGCACGCTGCTGGGCGAGGACGTCACCCGGCTGTCGGCGCTGCTGCAGACCCGGGTGCACGACTACGGCGTCGACGACGGCGCGCTGCTCACCGGCGCCACCGACGGCGGCGTGCTGGTCGGCCTGCACGTCGCGTTCAACACCCCCGACGCGTTCCCCCGCCGCCGCCTCGAGGTGGTCGGCACGCGGGGCATGGCGGTCGCCGTCAACACGATGGGCCAGACGGCGGGAGGCTCGCTGACGCTGTACCGCCCCGACCCGGTGGACGTGCCGTTCGCCGGCACCCCGCCGTTCGAGGCGCAGTTCGCCGCCTTCACCGCCGCGGTCGCGGGCCGCGCCCGGTGGCCGTACGACCCCGCCCGCGACCTCGCCCTGCACCGCCTGCTCCTCACCGCTCTCGACGGAGGCACCCCGTGAGCTCAGTCGACACCAACCCCTACCGCGGCCTGCTGCCCGACCTGCCCGCCTACGCGTGCACCAACTGCGGGCACTGGCAGCGCTGGCCCGCCCCGGGACCGTCCTTCTGCCCGGTGTGCGCCGACGTCCGCAACGCACTGCCCGAGCACGGGTTCGAGTTCGTCACCGAGAAGCAGGCCGACGAGCTGGTCACCGGCTTCTGGCGGCCGGCCCCGGTCGACGGCGTCACCGAGTTCGGCACCGAGCCGCGCTTCGGCCTCGACAGCCGCGGCTGGGTGATCGAGACCGACATTGGGCTGGTCGGCTTCGAGTGCGCACCCTGGTACACCGCCCCCATGCTCGCCGAGCTGCGCCGGATGGCCGACGAGAAGGGCGGCTTCCCGGTGCTGGCCTCCAGCCACGTGCACGGCTACGGCGCGCTGTGGCAGCTGCAGCAGGAGCTCGAGCCCCGGGTCGTCTGCGTCAACGTGCACGACCTGGTGTGGACCAAGGCCTTCCGGGTCACCTGGCCGGCCGACGACGTCCTCACCCTGGCCCCCGGCCTCACCCTGCACCGCACCGGCGGGCACTTCCCCGGGCACTCGGTGCTGCACGACGACCGCCGCGGGATCCTGTTCTGCGGCGACTCGCTCAAGGTCGACCTCTCCCCCGACGGCGACCCGGTCGCGCTGTCGGCGCACAAGGCGTTCCACGCGCAGATCCCGCTGTCCCACGGCGAGCTGCGCGAGATGCTCGCCGTCGTCGCGGAGCTGGACTTCGAGGTCGTCGCGACGCCGTTCGAGATGGTCGCCGGCGTCACCACCGACACCGTCGTCCACCTGGTGCAGCGACTGCTGTCGGGACCGCCGGACGCCGCTCCCGTACCGCTGGACGAGCTGTGACCACCGTCGAGGTCACGCCGTCGCAGCGGTACCGCGACTCGTTCCCCACGCCGGTCGAGGACTTCGCCATCGAGGGCATCGACGTGCTCGACGTGCCGCTGCACTCGGCCGTCCTGCCGCCGACGCCCGCGCACCCCGGCGGCAGCGGGCTGGGCTACGGCGCCACCCGCGAGGAGGCCCGCACCGGCGCGATGGGCGAGATGGCCGAGATGGCGCTGTCGCTGCGGGCGCACCGTGGGGTCCCCCGCGAGGAGGGCTCCTACGCGGAGGTGACCCGCCGGCACGGCCGCGACCGGGTGGCCGACCCGCGCACCCTCTGCCTGGAGGCGGGCAGCCCGTACGACGACGACCGGCCGCTGCAGTGGTTGCCGATGACCCGGCTGCGCGACGGCGAGGCGGTGCTGGTGCCGGCCGAGCTGGTCGCCTCCGCGCCCGACGACCTGCCGGGCACACCGCCGCCGGGCGGGTGGCTGACCACGGTCATCACCAACGGGCAGGGCGCGGCGTTCGACGCCGACCGGGCGGTGACCCACGCGCTGCTGGAGGTGCTGCAGCGCGACGGCAACGCCACGGCGTTCCGGGCGATGGACCGCGGCGTCGTCCTCGACCTCGACGGGCTCACCGACCCCGACGCGCTGGCCCTGCTCGACCGGCTCGACACCGCGGGCATCGACGTCGTGGTGAAGCTCGCGGCGACGGAGTTCGGCGTCGTCGACGTCTACGCCGTGGGCTGCTCGCGGGACGGGTCGGAGCCGGTGCCGGTGATGGCGACGGCGTGCGGGGAGGCGGCCCACCCCGACCGCGACACCGCCGTCCGCAAGGCGCTGCACGAGTTCGCCTCGGCGCGCAGCCGGAAGGCGTTCATGCACGGGCCCTTCGACGTCGTCCTGCCGGCGACGCCGCCGGGGTACCTGGAGCACTGGCGCGGCGGGCACCCGCCGGAGCGGCTGGTCGAGGAGGACCGCGCGCTGCAGGCGATGCTCGCGTGGACGCGGATGGGCACGGCCGCGCTGGTCGACCTGCTGCAGGACACCGTGCTCGCCCGCCGCTCCACCGTGGCGCTGGCCGACCTGCCCACGTGGTCCGGGGACGACCTGCACGCGCAGGTCACCGGCGCGGTGCAGGCCGCCGGCCACGACGTGCTGGTCGAGCTGCAGCCCTCCACCGGTGACGCGGTCGCGGCGAAGGTGCTGGTGCCCGGCCTGGAGGTGGAGACGATGTCCTACGGCCGGATCGGCGAGCGCGGCGTGCGCCGGCTGCTCGAGGCCGACGAGGGGCTGGCCGCCGTGGGCGCCGACCCCGGCGGCTGGGCGCGGGTGCACCTGACCGCCGAGGCCGAGGAGCGCCTGGGCGGGCCGGCCTGGTTCGACCGCGCCGGCGCCGACCGCCGGGTGGGGGCGCTGTACGCGCTGTACCGGGAGCCGGGCCGGCACGTGGTCGCGGAGGTCCTGGCGCAGTGAGCCTGCGGTACGCGTACAACACCAACGGGCTGACCTCGCACCGGCTGTCGGACGCGCTGCCCTTCCTCGCCGACTGCGGCTACGCCGGGGTGGCGCTCACCCTCGACGTCGTCCACCTCGACCCGTTCGCCCCGGACGCGTTCGCCCAGGCAGCGGCGGTGCGGGCCCGCTGCGACGAGCTCGGGTTGGGCGTGGTGGTGGAGACCGGCGCCCGGTTCCTGCTCGACCCGCGGGCCAAGCACGAGCCGACGCTGGTCACCGCCTCCGCCGAGGGGCGGGCGCGGCGGCTGGCCTACCTGCGCCTGGCCTGCGACCTGGCGGAGGTGCTCGGCGCGGAGGCGGTCAGCTTCTGGGCCGGCGTGCCGAAGCCGGGCGTGGACCGCGACGCCGCGTGGGGCTGGCTGGTCGACGGCGTCCGGGCACTGGTCGACAGCCACGGCGGCCGCTCCTACGCCCTCGCGGTCGAGCCCGAGCCGGGGATGCTGGTCGAGGACTGCGACGGCTGGGTCCGGCTGGCCGCCGAGACGCCGGGGATCACGCTGGCGCTCGACACCGGCCACTGCGTCGTCGCCGGGGCGTACGCGCCGGAGGAGGCGGTGACCCGGTTCGCGTCGCACCTGGGCACCGTCGCCGTCGAGGGGATGCGCCGCGGGGTGCACGACCACCTGCCCCTCGACGAGGGCGACGTCGACCTGCCCGCGGTGCTGCGGGCGCTGCGGCAGGCCTCGTTCGGCCGGCTGGTGACGCTGGAGCTCTCCCGCGACGGGCACCGCGCGCACGAGATGGTGCCCCGCTCGATCGGGACGCTGCGGGAGGCCGAGGCGCAGGGGGTGGCCGCGGCGTGAGGGTCTGCTTCGTCAGCCGCCGCTACTGGCCGGCGGTCAGCGGGATGAGCGTCTACGCGGAGAACCTGCTGCGCGAGCTGGTCGCGCTCGGCCACGAGGTGGTGCTGGTCAGCCAGTACCGCGACGACGAGGCCGGCACCCGCGTGTACGGCGGCGGCCCGCCCCCGCCGGACCGGGTGCCGGCGGGCGTCGAGGTGCACGCGCTGCCCAGCCGCGGCGAGACCGTCGTCCCCGCCGACTGGGAGGGCGACGTCGCCGGGATCGTGCGCACCGTCGTCGGCCTGCAGCGCGAGCGCCCCTTCGACGTGCTGCACGCCCAGTACGGCTACCCGCCGGGGCTGGCCGTGCTCGCCGCCGCGCGCGGGACCGGCCGGCCCGCGGTGGTGAGCATCCAGGGCGGCGACGGCCACTGGGTGGGCACCTGCTGCGCCACCCACGCGCACGCGATGCGCGCCGTCGTCGACGCGTCGAACGCCGTGCTCATCGGCAGCGCCAGCTTCCGCGACGAGGTGGTCGGCAACCTCGGCTCGGACCCGGCGCGGTTCACGATCGTCCCCGGGGCCACCGACACCCGCCGGTTCACCCCGGCCGAGCGCCCGCTCGGCGCGCTGCAGGACCCGCCCGTCCTGCTCTTCCACGGCCGCGTCGACCGCCGCAAGGGCGTGCTCGACCTGCTCGAGGCGCTGCCCGACGGCGTCCGGCTGGTCGTCTCCGGCATCGGCCCGGACCTCGACGAGGCGCGCGCCCGTGCCGACGAACGGACCACCTTCCTCGGCTACGTGCCGCCCGACGAGGCGCCCGCGGTGTACCGCCGTGCCGACGTCTTCGTCAGCCCCACCTACAGCGAGGGGTTCTCCAACACGCTGCTCGAGGCGATGGCCAGCGGGCTGCCCACGGTCAGCACCGACAGCGTCGGTGTCGTCGACTGCCTGCGGCACGAGGAGAACGGGCTGCTGCACGCTCCCGGCGACGTCGCCGGGCTGCGGTCGGCGCTGGACCGGCTGCTCGCCGACGGCGACCTGCGGACCCGGCTGGCGACGACGGCGCTGGAGGAGGTGCGCCGGCTCTACTCCTGGCCGGTGCTGGCCCGCTCGATCGACGACGTGTACCGCTCCGTCGCCGGGACGACGCCGTCCGCGGACTGGACGATGCCGCCGACGGTCGACCTCTCCTGCCGGTTCCGCTCCGCGGCGCACCTGCTGTGAGGGTCACCGCCGTCAGCCCGCACCTCGACGACGCCGCGTTCTCCGTGGGGGCCACGCTGGCTGCGCTGGCCGACGCCGGGCACGAGGTCACCGTGGTCACCTGCTTCACGCGCAGCGTGCCCGGGCCGACCGGCTTCGCGCTGGCCTGCCAGCTGGACAAGGGGCTGTCGGCCGACGCCGACTACATGGCGCTGCGGCGGGACGAGGACGCCGCCGCGATGGCCGTGCTCTGCGCGGCGCCGCTGCACCTGGACCTGCCCGAGGCGCCGCACCGCGGATACGGGAGCGCCGCGGACCTCTTCGCCGGGGTCCACGCCGGCGACGACGTGTGGCGCACCGTGCGCGACCTGCTGGAGGCCGTCCCCGGGGACCTGTGGCTGGCACCGCAGGCGCTGGGCGGGCACGTCGACCACCGGCAGGTGCTGCGCGCGGTCGCCGGCACCGGCCGCCCGGTGCTGTGGTGGCGCGACTCGCCGTACGTGCTGCGCGACCCGGACGCGCGGACCGGGCCGGACCTGCCTGCTGGGCTGGCTCCGCTCGAGCTGCCGCAGGACCCGGGCCGGCGCGCGGACGCGTGCGCCTGCTACGCCACCCAGCTCGGCTTCCAGTTCGGCGGCGTCGAGGCGATGCGCGCGGCGCTGGCCGGGCTGGACGAGGTGCTGCTGGCCGACTCCCGCGCCCGGGAGCTGGCCGGGGCGGTGGTGTCCCGGGCGCCGGTCTAGGGCGGCGCCGACCACGTGCTGCACGTCCACGTGCTCCACCACAACACCGAGGACGTCCGACGGCAG
>NZ_JBJGYX010000079.1:0-20110 GCF_054050195.1 Geodermatophilus sp. SYSU D00710 | reverse complement strand
CCGCCGCGCCCCCCCCCCCGCACCCGCCGCAGCACCAGCCAAACCCCCACCACGCCCCCCCCCCGCCCCACCCCCCCCCCCCCCCCCCCCCCCCCCCCCCCCCCCCCCCCCCCCCCCCCCCCCCCATCACTCCTGGGCGCGCGCCGGCCGAGGACAAGCCGGCGGGGTCAGCTTTCTGCGGGCGGGTTCTCCAGCCAGCTGAGCACCAGCTGCGCGTCGTGGGCGAGGGCGGCCAGGCGCGCCTCGAGCCGGCCCAGCTCTTGCGCGCAGGCCAGCCGGTCCTCGGTGCCGGTGCAGTCCGGGCACGCTCCGGCGGTCTGCTCCAGCCGGGCCAGCAGCAGCTCCGCGGCGGCGCGCACCGCCGCGACCTGCGCCGGGGTGTCGCCCCAGCGCAGCGGGAGCGGGAACCGGTCGACCGGCAGCCCGACCACGGTTGCGGCCCGGGCGAGCACACCGTGGTCGGTGAGGGTGGCGACGTGGTCCTTCGGCCACGGCTGGTGGCCGTCGACGACCTGGACGGGGAGCACGGACATGTCCGGCACCTCCACTTGACTGGCGACCCGGGGGCCGCGGCGGACGATCCGCGAGGTCAGCTGTGCCGGCGGCGCCGGTGGCTGCATTCGCCTGAGCTGCGCCGCCAGGACATGCGTGCGGGGGCTGATTGACGTGCTCGGCACCAGCGGGACCGTGCTTGCTGCGGCCGGCGGTGAGCCCGACGGGAAGCTGCCGGCCGCGCTCCGACGAGCGACAGCGCATCACGACGGGACCGGACCGATCGTGTCGGGACGGGCAGCACGGCAGGACAGGAGGTGAACCGACAACGCCACGCCCGCCCGCACACGAGACGGCTCGACATCTCGCGACCGCGAGAGCCTGCGGAACCGCCAGGGGCACAGCCAACAGCACGGCAAGGACGGAGGTGAAGGGCGGTACGCCGAGCTGTAGGTGAACTGCGGCGCGCACGCCTGGGGCGTGGGTCACCCCGGTGGTGCCTCGGGTTCCGGCGCGGGCGTCCCGGTCGCGGGGATCGACCCGGGGCAGTGCACGAGCCAGCCAGGGAGTGCTGCCGTAGAGGAGAGGGGGAGGTCGACCTTGATCGGAAGACATGGAGGAGGTGATGCGACGGGAAGAAAAGGCTGTGCTGCGGACATCCGTCCCATGAACCGTCCGGTGGCCTGCGGCTCCGTAGGCTGCGATCTCCGTCGTCGTGTAGCGAGCAGTTGAAGGGAGCGCTCGTGTCGGTCAGGCCGTCCGCAGGGCTCACGGTTCCGAACGCGGCCACATGGTGAGAGCGCTGAGGAGCCGGGTGAGGAGTCGGATCCTCGGCGTCCGGCAGCCAAGCTCGAGGGTGAGCACGGGCGAGATCTTGGCCGGCCTCCTGCTGCGCTCGGATACCTGGATGCACCGGCGGGTCGAATCCCTGCGCATGGACGCGAACGGCAGCACCAGGCTCCACGTCTCGGTGGACTACACCCTGCCCACCCCCGTGATCCCGCGCAGCCGCGACCGCGTGCTGCTTCCGCTCGGGCTCGTGCGGAAGGGGGCGCTGCGCACGGTCGACACCCGCGGGTCCTCGGGTCAGCCGCTGGCGATCCTGGACTCGGAGGAGAACGGCGACCTGGCGGTCGACATGCTTCTTGCGATCGCCGCCCAGGCGTTGCCGGCCGCGATCGCGTCTTCCGACGGGTGCCGGGAGGCCCTCGAATCGGTCGTCTTCTGCGGCGCCTGGGACGCCCGAAGAGCCGTGACACAGTTCGACGCCTGGCTGGAGCAGCAGCCCGGCGTCGAGCCGGGGCCCGCGCGAGACGTCTTCGCCGGGATGGTCCGCCAGCTTGCGAGCCTCTTCCTCTTTGCCGTCGAGGTTGCCGCCGATGGCGTCGGCACGAGGTCGATCGTCAAGTACTCCTACGAGGACGAGATTCCGACGATCCGAAAGATCCACATCCCGACGACCATCGGCCGCGATGTCCCGCAGTTCGGCATGGCAGCGAGCTGGCACTTCGAGGTGGAGGCCCCACCGGGGCTCGGCGTCCGTCGCCTACGCGTCCGGGAGTACCAAGCTGACGGCGCCGCCGTCGGTGCATGGGAGGAGTCGTCCTCCGGCCGGGACGTGGACACGGTGGCGCATGTTGCCTGCCGCCCGGAGCACAGGTTCACGACCGCGACGGCCGAGATTGTCCTGACCCCGCAGGTGCGTGGGCTGCCTCGCGCAGCGTTCTGGGGTGCGATGGCGACGCTCGGCCTTCTCGTTCTCGCGCTCGTGGCCCGCGGCTTCCCCGGCGTCTTCGTGGGCGCCGGCCCGGGAGGGTCGTCACCAGCCTCGATCTTGCTCGCCGGGCCCGCACTCCTGTTGTCGTGGCTCAGCCGAGCCCCCGAGCACGTCATGGTTGCTCGGCTGCTCTGGCCGCTCCGCTGGGTGCTTGTCCTGTCCTCGTTCGTGCTGTTCGGCATGGCGCTGATCGTCACCGTGCCGTTGCTGTCACCCTGGAAAACCATCGCGTGGGCGGTGCTTGCGGCTGTACAGCTATGGGCCGCCTATCGGGCAATCCGCCTCTACCGTTCTGTCGTACGGAGCACCTAGCGTGCGCACTACCTTGAAGGGAGGCGGGATGACCACAGACAGTGTTGCTGAGAACAGCGTCCGGCCCGGACGCTCTGCCAGCGAACCTGACATCGTGATCCACACCGCCGAGGGCTCCATCGTCGGGCAGGTCAAGAGCCTCAAGGGCCGTGGCGACGCAGAGGCCGTCATCGCTCAACTGCTCAAGGGCGGCCCACTCGCCGCCAGGGCACCTCGTCGTCGGTACTTCCGTGCGAAGCCGGCTGCCAAGTAGCGGCAAGCTCACGAAGACCGCGTGTGAACAAATCGCGATCTTGATGTGATAGCCGTCCGGCGAGGATCAACTACAGCTTGCTGGCCTGCGGAGACGCATTTCGGGGAGAACCCCACCCCACCCCGGGGCCTTCGCAGATCTCGCGGAGACCCCTCGCAGGACGACGAACCGCCCCGGACCTCCAGGTCCGGGGCGGTTCGTCGTCTCACGCACGTGTCAGACGGGCCGCGGGTCTCCGCCGCGGGGACGGCACGGGTGCTCGGCGTCGACGGCTCCGCCTCCGTCGTCAGGTCCGCGGGAGCGCGGCCGGGATCCCCCGTCCGCGGAGCCGCCCGGGTCCTGGCATCCTCTGTCCAACGGCGCGACGTCGACCGGTGCTCCTGACCTTCGCCGGTTCGGCGGCTCACGACGCAGGAGGTCGCATGAGCACGACGGCGGGGCGAGCGACGGGGCAGCCTGACCAGGAGCTCCGTCGGGGCGCCTTCAGCAACAGGCGGGTCTTCATCCTGGCGGCGATCGGCTCGGCGGTCGGGCTGGGCAACATCTGGCGGTTCCCGTACGTCGCCTACGAGAACGGCGGCGGTGCCTTCGTGGTGCCCTACCTGGTCGCACTCCTGACGGCGGGCATCCCGTTCCTCCTGCTCGACTACGCGATCGGCCACCGCCACCGCGGCTCCGCGCCGCTCTCCTTCGCCCGGCTGCGCCGTGGCACCGAGGGCCTCGGCTGGTGGCAGGTCGGCATCTGCTTCGTCATCGCCATCTACTACGCGGCGGTCATCGCCTGGGCGCTGCGGTACACCCTCTTCTCCCTCGACGAGGCGTGGGGCGCGGACCCCGAGGGGTTCTTCTTCGGGGAGTTCCTCCAGGCCGGAGACGTCGAGGTCACCGCCGACGTGGTGCCCGGGGTGCTCGTGCCGCTCCTGCTCGTCTGGCTGGCCGTCCTCGTGATCATGGCCCTGGGCGTCCAGCGCGGGATCGGTGCGACCTCGCTGGTCTTCATCCCGGTCCTGGTGCTCGCCTTCGCCGTCCTGGTGGTCCAGGCGCTGTTCCTGCCGGGCGCCGCTGCCGGCCTCGACGCGCTGTTCACTCCCGACTGGTCGGCACTCGCCTCGGCTCCCGTCTGGGCCGCCGCGTTCGGCCAGATCTTCTTCTCGCTGTCGATCGGCTTCGGCATCATGATCACGTACGCCTCGTACGTCGGCCGTCGCGAGGACATGATCGGCTCCGGTCTCGTCGTCGGCTTCTCGAACTCCGGCTTCGAGCTGCTCGCCGGCATCGGCGTGTTCGCCGCCCTGGGCTTCATGGCCCAGGCCGGCGGGGTCGCGGTCGGCGAGGTCGCCAGCGACGGGATCGGGCTGGCCTTCATCGCCTTCCCGACGATCATCAGCGAGGCCCCGGCCGGCGCGCTCCTCGGCGTCCTGTTCTACGGCTCGCTGGTCATCGCCGGCATCACCTCGCTGGTCAGCGTGATCGAGGTCGTGATCTCCGCCGTCCGTGACAAGCTCGACACCAGCCGCCTCACCGCGACCCTCGCGGTCGGCGTTCCCGCCGCTGTGCTGAGCCTGGTGCTGTTCAGCACCACGAGCGGCATCTACGTGCTCGACGTCGTGGACCACTTCGTCAACCAGTACGGCATCCTGGTCGTGGCGCTGATCAGCATGCTGATCGTCGCCTGGGTGCTGCGGGCCCTGGGCGGCCTCGGCGACCACCTCAACGTGCACGGCCGTCCCCGGGTCGGCACGGGCTGGCGCGTGCTGACGAGCCTCGTCGCCCCGGTGGGCCTGGGGGTCGTGCTCGTCCTCGCGCTGCGCGACGACCTCGCCGCGCCCTACGAGGACTACCCCACCTGGCTCCTGCTGGTCTTCGGCTGGCTGCTGGTCCTGGCGCTGCCGCTGGTCGGCTTCCTCCTCGCCCGGCTGCCGTGGCGCGCCGGGACCCACCTCGACGGGCCGCCACCCGGCTCCGATCCGGCGGCGCCGCTGCACGCGACGTCCGCGACTGATCCGGCCCGCCGCGACCGCCCGGTGACCGGGCACGACGAGGGAGGCATCCGGTGAGCGCGGCCGCGATCGTCATGATGGTGGTGGCGATGGTCGTCATCTGGGGCGGCCTCGCACTCGCCATCGCCAGCCTGGTGCGTCACGGCGCCGTCGAGGACCGCGCCGACGTCGTCCGCCGGGACCGCTGACCTCCCGTCGCGTCCGCACGGTGCCCGGGTCAGCCGGCGCCGGTGGTCCCCCCACGACCTGACCCCGGCCCACCGCTGGCCGACGTCCCGGGTCCACGCAGACCGGCCCAGGGCCCTTCGACGGCGCCGCTGCCGTACTCCGACACCACCCGCGCACCCCGACGGCGCCGACGGCGGTGGAGGAGGCGTTCCGGTGAGGGCCGACGAGGTGCCGATCGCCCACCACCGCGTGCCGGGCGGACTCCTGCGGGAACTCGCCGGGACCACCGGCCGGCAGGTCGCGGCTCCCCCCAGCTCGAGGAGCGGCAGCCGGGCCCGGAGATCCACACCCGGGCTGGTCATCCGGCTCGAGCGGACGACGCTGCGCCGGGTCCGACCGTGAACGGGCCGTCGGCCCGGCCACGGATGCTGGTCCGGAGCGTCTCGCTCCGCGAGAGTGGCGGCTGTCACCACCCGCCGAGACGAGGAGTGCCCGTGATCGAGAACCCCTTCTACACACCCGAGGTGCAGGGCGCCTACCGCATGCACTCCCTGGGCGGCTTCGACCTGGAGGAGGGCGGGCACATCCCCGACCTGCAGATGGCCTACGCCACCTACGGCGAGCTCAACGCGGCGAAGGACAACGCGGTCCTCATCCCCACCTGGTTCAGCGGCACCCACGCCACCTGGGAGATGGTCTACATCGGTCCCGGCCGCGCGCTGGACCCCAGCCGCTGGTTCATCGTGGTGGTCAACCAGATCGGCAACGGGCTGTGCACCTCACCGCACAACGCCGACGGCGACATCGCGATGTCGGGCTTCCCGCACGTCCGCATCGGCGACGACGTCCGCGCGCAGCAGCAGCTGGCCGCGGAGCTGTTCGGCATCGAACGGTGGGCGCTGGTCGTCGGCGGCTCCATGGGCGCGCAGCAGACCTACGAGTGGGCGGTGCGGTTCCCCGAGCAGGTGCTGCGGGCCGCACCCATCGCCGGCACCGCGCAGAACACCCCGCACGACTTCCTGTTCACCCAGACCCTGATGGACGCCATCACCTCCGACCCCGGCTGGAACGGCGGGGAGTACCGCTCACACACCGAGGTCGCCGACGGGCTGCGCCGGCACGCCGACATCTGGGCGGTGCTGGGCCTGTCGACCGAGTTCTGGAAGACCGGGTACTGGCGGCGGATCGAGCTGCCCGACGTCACCTGGTCGACGTTCGAGGAGTTCCAGGACCGCTTCGTCCGGGCGACGTTCCTCGCCATGGACCCCAACGCGCTGCTGAGCATGGCCTGGAAGTGGCAGCGCGGCGACGTCACCCGCCACACCGACGGGGACCTCGCCGCGGCGCTGGGCCGGATCACCGCGAGGACCTTCGTCATGCCGATCGACGAGGACATGTTCTTCCCCGTCCGCGACTGCGCCGCCGAGCAGGCACTCATCGCCGGCAGCGAACTGCGGGTTCTGCCCAGCATCGCCGGCCACTTCGGGCTGTTCGGCTTCGAGGAGACCTACCTCGACGAGGTCGACCGCAACCTCTCCGAGCTGCTCGGCACCCCGGTCTGACCCGCGGCGGGCGGCTCCCCGCCGGAGCCGCCCGCCCCAGCGACGACCGGTGGCCGAGCGTCCGTCCGGAGCCCGCACCGCCCTGCCGGACCCCGGCCGCCGGGTGACCCACCTGCGGTCGGCGGACCCCTCGGACAGCTGTGTGCGCGGCGCACATCCCCGGCGTCGCCTCTTGTGGGATGGGCACGTGGTGCATCGCAGCCGGCCACCCCAGCATGTGATCCGACCCACCGTGTCGTCCGCGTCCTCGACGGCTCGTCGTCGAGGACGCGGACGGCCGACGGCCGGACGAGGGAGTCCCAGTGTCACAGCGCAGGCGCACCACCTCCATCACGCTCGGCGTCGCGGCGGCGCTCGCGCTGCAGGCAGCACCGGCCGCAGCCGCACCGGGAGGTCCGGGCGCAGGCCCTCGGCCGTGCGCGGCCGGTGACACGGTCGAGGTCCCCGGCGCCGAGCACAGCGTGACCGCCTGCCTGCCCGACCTGACCACGTCCGGCCTGCAGCAGGCGCCCCCCGGCCAGTACACCGACGCCGCGGACTGGACGGGCCTGCACGTGCCCGGCACGCCGACCCCGACCGGTGTGCCGGGGTTGCAGATCGACGGCTACTTCCCCGACACGTCCACCTCCAACACCCTCCACGGCTGGAACCACGACAGCCAGTTCGTCCTCCGCATCCCGGACGACTGGAACGGCGGCCTCGTGGTGACCGGCGCACCCGGCACCCGCAAGCAGTACGCCTCCGACTTCCTCGTCTCGGACTTCGTGCTGGCCCAGGGCTTCGCCTACGCCTCGACGGACAAGGGCAACAACGGCGTCGACTTCTACCGGGACGGCGTCGCGCCCGGCGACGCCGTCATGGAGTGGCACGAGCGGGTGACCGAGCTCGCGGTCGCGGCCAAGACCGCCCTCCGCCAGCACCTCGGCAGGGCGCCGGAACGGACCTACATGGCCGGCATCAGCAACGGCGGCTACCTCGTGCGGTGGCAGCTGGAGAACCGGGCGCACCTCTACGACGGCGGCGTCGACTGGGAGGGCACCCTCTTCACCCCCGACGGGCCCAACCTCTTCACCTACCTGCCGACCGCGGTGCGCTACACCCTGGGTCAGGCGACCGCCGAGGAGATGTACGCCGCCGGTTTCGCGCGCGGCTCCGAGCCGCTGTGGGACTACCACGAGCAGGTCTACTGGGGCCTGACGCAGAAGACCTACCGGGCCGAGTTCGACCCCTCCTACGACCCCGCCTGCCCCGGGCCGACGGCCGGCACGAGCCTGCCCGCCATCCTGGCTCCGTGCCCGAGCGACGCCACCTACGACGCCTGGTTCGCCGACCCCCGGTCCGGGGCGGTGCACGACGCGCTCGCCCGGATCAGCCTGACAGGGAAGATCAAGAAGCCGCTGCTCACCCTGCACGGGACGCTCGACACCCTGCTGCCGATCGCCACCGACAGCGACGTCTACGCCGGGATGGTCGCGGACCGGAACCGGGACCGGCTGCACCGGTACTACCGCATCGAGGGCGGCAACCACGTCGACAGCCTGGTGACTCTCGACCCGCAGCACCTGCGGCCGATGCTGCCCTGCTTCCGCACGGCCTTCGACGCGCTCACGGGCTGGGTGGAGGAGGGGGTCCAGCCGCCGGCCGGCACGACGGTCCCGCGTCCGGCCGGGGTGGGCGCGACCGACCCGGCACTGCGGGACTCCTGCTCGCTGGGCTGAGCCGCCCCGTCGCCGTCGTGGGGGCCCCGGTGCGGACGCCGTCCGTGCCGGGGGCCCTCCGCCTCGCGGCCCGTCCCGCTCCCCGTCGCCAGGTGGGAGGACGGCGAGGAGCACGACGTCGCCGGTGTGCACGGCCATCGCTCGGAGGCGGCTCGCGGCTGCGGGCGTGGCACGACCTGCTGGTCGAACGCGCGGGCCGGCTGCCTCCTCACGGCGTCACCCAGTGCCTGACACGACGCGCGCCGGTCCCGGTCCTGCTCGCCGAGCCGCCACCACGACGAGGCGCCGGCGCCGACCCGGCGGCGGACCCCGCGCCGACGAGGACGGGCTCGTGACAGCCGCTCCCGCAGGGAACGGCCGCTGCGGGTGCCGTTCCTGCCCGCTGACCACCGGCGAGCGGGCGTCGGCGGCCTCCGGTCCGGTGCTCGTGGCCTCCGACGGCTCGCCCGGGGCCCAGCGCACCGCCGCCGCGTCCGCAGCCCTCCTCCGCGGCCGGGAGCTCGTGCGGGTCACCGTGGACGGCCACGGGAGCCGGTCCCGGCCGGCACGGTCCGGCTGCCCGACCTGGGCCGGTCGGGAAGCGCCCGCGCCATCGCGGCCACCCTCGCCGAGTACGCGGCCGACCGGGGTGCCGCCGTCATCGCCGTCGGCTCCCGGGGCCGGTCGGCCGTCCGGGAGTTCCTGCTCGGCAGCGTGGCCCGGGCGGTGCCCCACTCCGGAGGTGGTCATCGGTCCTCCTCTCCTCGGCCTACCCGGGGCAGACCGGTGCACGCCGCGGATCTCGTCGCACTCCCCCGGAGGAGGGAGCCGGCCCGCCCGGCTGCACTCCGCGCCGTCGGTGCCGATCACCGGAGCATGAACCCCATCGCGTGCCGAGCCGTGGCGCAGGCCGGCCTCGTCGCGGCCACCGCCTCGGCCGACGACGAGCGCCCCTGGCCCCTGCTGCTGGTCGCCGGCTGGCACACCACCGCCGCCGACCTGGTGCTGGCCGACGCCCGGCTGGCCGAGGAGGTCGCCGCCCTGCCGGTCTGACCGCACTCCCGGCGCCCGGGCCGGCGGGCGGGTCCCTCGGGATCCCGCCCGCCGGCGTCAGGGGTCAGTCCGACGTGCAGGTCCGGCCGTTGAGGGTGAACAGCCACGGCTCGGTGACCGGGGTCCCGCCGGCCGCCGTCGTGAAGGACAGCGGGATCTCCCGGCCGGGCCGGATGGTGCGGTTCCGGTCGAGGGACTCCACCGTCACGGACGCCCCGTCCTGCCGCGCCGTGCCGCCCCGCAGGTCCGACACGGTCTCGTCCTCGTGGAAGGTCCACTCCAGCCGCCAGTCCTCGACGGCGGTGGTGCCGGTGTTGCGGACCCGGACCTGGGTCGTGGCCCCCTGCGGCGAGGAGCCGGTCACCCGGAAGGAGACGTGGCAGGTGGGTGCCGGCACCGGCGGGTCGGCCAGCGCGATGAGCTCCCGGGCCTGCTCGGGGAACCACTGCCCGGCGGCGGGGTCGGGCGTCCGGTCGTCCGGGTGGGGCACCGCCGATCCGCGGTGGCAGGAGCCGTCCGACTCCCCGGGCACCTTGATCCACAGGTAGGCGTCGAGGAGCGCGTGCCCCGTCTCGGTCGTGGGCAGGTGGCCGAGCCCGCGGCCGGGCGGGTTGCACCAGTCCAGCGGGCTCGGGAAGCCGGCCGGCGGCGTCCAGGTGCCCTGCCCGTTGCGGCTGGTGTCGATGACGAAGTGCGCCTGGCCCGCCGGGTCGCGCGCCAGGCCGGTCCGGGCGAACGCCTCGTCGTAGGCGGCGTCGGTCCGGGTCCACGTCGCGAGGTCCGCGGGGTCGGCGGGGGAGTACTGGCTGCCGCACCAGGAGCGGTCCCACCAGCTGTTGAGGTCGAGGTGGATGCAGTCCGACACCCAGGTGCCGTACTTCTCGAGCCGCTCGGTGGCGACGTAGTTCGAGGCGTTGAGGAAGAAGCCGTCGGCGTCGGCCACCCCCGCCCGGATCAGCCGGTCGGTGATCTCGCCGACGCCCAGCCAGCCGCTGTGCGTCCCGTCGAGGTAGACGTCGGTGGCCGGCAACGCGCCGAGCACGTCGACGGCGTGCTCCAGCATGGTGAACCGGTCGGCGGCGGCCGTGGCCGGGTCGGCCTCGGCGGGCCGGCACCACTCCTGCTGACCGTCGAGGGTGGTGTACCAGGGGATGATGCCGAGGCCGTCCGGCTCGAGGACGACCACCGCCTCGCGGTCCCCGATGCCGGCGGCGAAGGCGTCGATCCAGGCCTCGTACTCGGCGACGCTCGTGGCACCGCCGGCGGAGTACTGGGCGCAGTCGCGGAACGGGACGTTGTAGGCGACGAGCACCGGCGCGGCGTCGTCCGCGTCGGCCGCGGCGACGACCTCCGCGACCCCGGCGCGGACCTCGTCGGGTGTGCCCCGGGTGAACCAGGTGGCCGAGGCGTACCCGCCGAGCAGTTGGGCGTCGGCGCGCGCCTGGCCCGCGAGGTCCTGGGCGGCCTCGAGGGTGGTGCTCTCCGGGTTGGTGGACAGCGGGGTGCCGGGCTCGAGGACGTCGTCGGCCGTGGCCGTCGCGGTGGGTCCGGCGAGCAGGAGCGTGGCGGTGGCCGCGACCGCGGTCGCCACCCGTCGCCTCGTCGTCGAGGCACGGGGCATGGAGGTCCTCCCAGGGGACGGGACGCAGGCGCGTCGAGATGTCCCGTCACTCTGAGTGGTTGAACGGCTACGGTCAACTCCGGGCGGGTCCGTGTCCCGGCGCGGTCGCCGGGACGCACCCGTCAGGTGCGCGCGTAGTGGCCGTTGGGCCCGTGCGAGCGGACCACGACCAGCACGTCCTCGCTCTGCAGCGTGCCGATCAGGGGGTCGTCGAAGCGGAGCGTGCGCCCGCCGCGGGTCACCGACAGCACGATGTCGCGCAGGTCGCGCGGGCCGAGGCCCACCTCGCCCGCGGTGACCTCGCGCTGCGAGAGGTCCAGTCCCTGGCCGCCGGTGACGAGGTCCTCGACCACCGAGACCACCCGGGGGCTGTCGGTGGACAGGCCCAGCAGCCGCCCCGCCGTGGCCGAGGTGGTGATGACCGTGTCGGCGCCGGACTGGCGCAGGAGCTGGGCGTTCTCCTCCTCGCGGACGCTGGTCGTGATCGGGACGCTGTGGTTGAGCTGGCGCACGGTCAGCGTGATGAGCACCGCCGCGTCGTCGCGGTTGGCCGCCACGATGACCGCCCGTGCCCGCTCGACGTGCGCCCGGCGCAGCACGTCCGTGCGGCCGGCGTCCCCGACGATCCCGGTCAGCCCGGTGGAGTTGGCCTCGTCGATCGCCCGCGTCTCGGGATCGACGACGACGATGTTCTCGAGCGGCGTGCCCGTGGCCTGCAGGGAGCGGATGGCGCTGCGCCCCTTGGTGCCGTAGCCGCACACGATGACGTGCTGGCGCACGCGGGACCTCCAGCGTCGGATGCGGAACTCCTCGCGCGAGCGCGCGGTGAGCGCCTCGAGGGTCGTCCCGATGAGCACGATCAGGAACATGACCCGCAGCGGCGTGATGACGGCGAAGTTGAACAGACGGGCGCCGTCGGTCACGGGCACGATGTCGCCGTAGCCCGTGGTCGAGAGCGAGACCGTGGAGTAGTAGGCGGCGTCGAGCAGCGTGACGTCGCCGTCGGCGTTGTCCCGGTAGCCGTCCCGGTCGAGCCACACCAGCAGGATGGTGATCACCAGGATGACCGTCGCGATGAGCAGGCGCCGGGTCACCTGGCGGATCGGCGAGGGCTCCTCGTGGGCGATCTGCACCCCGGTGTGCGGGTCCTCACCCGCGCCGTGTCCGCCCATCACGTGGCGGACGATAGCGAGCGGACGGCGGTCGGGCGTGCAGGACGCCGCGGCCGCCGCCCGAACGGGTCAGCCCTGCCCGGCCGCCTCCCGCTCCCGCGCGGCCAGCTCGCGCTTGAGCACCTTGCCCGCCGCCGACACCGGGATGGCGTCGATGAAGACGACGTCGCGCAGCCGCTTGTAGTGCGTGACCCGGTCGTTGACCGCGGCCATCACCGACTCGGCGGTCAGCGCCCGCCCGGCGTCGTCGTCGCGGCGGACGACGTAGGCCACCGGGAGCTCGCCCGCGGCCTCGTCGGGCCGGCCGACGACGGCGGCGCCGGCCACCCCGGGGACGCCGAAGAGGACCTCCTCGAGCTCGCGCGGGAAGACGTTGTAGCCCTTGTAGAGCAGCATGTCCTTGGTGCGGTCGACGATCGACAGGTAGCCGTCCTCGTCGATGACGCCGACGTCGCCGCTGTGGAACCAGCCGTCGGCGTCGATGGACTCCGCGGTCGCCTCGGGCCGGTGGGCGTAGCCGCGCATGACCTGGGGGCCGCGGATGCACACCTCGCCGCGCTCGCCCACCGGCAGCGGGTCGCCGCCGCCGAGCGGGCGGATGCTGATCTCGGTGTCGAAGATGGGCACCCCGACCGTGCCGGCCTTGCGGGTGCCCGAGCGGAACGACGGGTTGCCGGTGGCCATCATGGTGACCTCGGTCAGCCCGTAGCCCTCGCCGATGACCGCGTTGGGCAGCAGCGCCTGCAGCCGCTCGATCAGCGGCACCGGCAGCGGGGCGGCGCCGCTGGAGACCCCGCGCACGGACGAGAGGTCGGCGTCCTCGATGCCGGGCACCTGCAGCAGCGCCACGAACACCGGCGGGGCGCCCCCGATGCTGGTCACCCGGTACCGCACGGCGTCCTCGACGTACTTGACCGGGTCGAACCGCATGTGGATGACCGTCGTGGTCCCGGCCATGACCATGCCGTTGAGGTAGCCGATGGCGCCCATGGCGTGGAACCACGGGGTGAGGTTGACCAGCCGGGCCTCGCCGAGCCGGATCGGGTACTCGTCCTCGCCGAGCACCTGCCGGAGGGTGACGTCGCCGGCCTCGTCGAGCTCGGGCAGCGATCCGGAGGTCCAGCACGCCGACTGCAGCACGTTGGTGACGACGTTGCGGTGCGGCAGCTCCACGCCTTTGCTCACGCCGGTGGTGCCGCCGGTGTAGGCCAGGTGCGCGAGGTCGGCGGCGGGGTCGAGGCCGGCGTCGAGCCGGCGGTCGGTGGGGTCGGCGGCCATCAGGTCGGCGAGGTCGACGTCGCCGTCCTCCAGGCCCGGCAGGCGCGCGCCGAGGTCGAGGGTGTGCGCCTCACCGGTGACGACGACGGTCCGCACCGGCGTCGCCGCCAGCGCCGAGCGCACGAAGGGCAGCACCTGGTCCCAGGTGACCAGCACCGTCGCGCCGGAGTCGGTGAGCTGGGCGGCGAGCTCAGCCGCGGGCAGCAGCGGGTTGGTGGGGGAGAACACCGCGCCGGCCATGACCACGCCGTAGTAGACGGCGGGGTACTGGCGGCAGTTCGGGATGTGCACCGCCACCACGTCGCCGCGGCGCACGCCGTTGTCGGCCAGCCAGTTGGCGACCGCGGCGGCCCGCGCGCCGAGCTCCTCGTAGGAGAGCTCGACGTCGTGGTCGACGAACGCCGTCCGGGTGCCCCAGCGGCGCACCGCCGCGCGCAGGATCGACCCGACCGGGACCTGCGGGTACTCCAGCGAGCGGGGCAGCCCGGGCGGCCAGCTGGCCGCGGTGGGGGTCGGGACGGGCTGCGTGGCGGTCATCCGGGGTCCTCCGTGTCGGGGTGCGAGCCGGCACAGCGTGGCTCACGTCACAGCCGGCTGTCGAGAGCTGCACGGTCCGTGCACGTCCGCGGACGTGCACGTGTCAGACGGCGGGGTCGCTGACCAGGGAGCCCGCCCGGTGCTCGGTGCGCAGCGACGTCTTGAGCACCTTGCCGCTGGGGTTGCGCGGCAGCGCCGGCACGAAGGCGTACTCGCGCGGGTGCTTGTAGCGGGCCAGCCGCTCACGGCACCACGCGGTGAGCTCCTCGGGGGTGGGCGGCGCGTCGGGGTCCCGCGGGGCGACGACGGCCAGCGGCGCCTCGCCGTAGCGGGCGTCCGGGACGCCGATGAGCGCCACCTCGGCCACGCCGGGGTGGGCGGCGAGCACGTCCTCGACCTCGGCGCAGTACACGTTCTCGCCGCCGGTGATGATCATGTCCTTCTTGCGGTCGACGACGTAGATGTAGCCCTCCTCGTCCTGCCGGACCAGGTCGCCGGAGTGGAACCACCCGCCGGCGAACGCCTCCGCCGTCGCCTCGGGCTTGCCCCAGTACTCCCTCATCACCATCGGGCTGCGGTAGACGATCTCGCCCACCTCGCCCTGCGGCACGTCCTGCATCCGGTCGTCGACCACGCGGACCTCGACGTTGAGCATCGGCGTGCCGACCGAGCCGATCTTGCGCACCGAGTCCTCACCGCGCAGGAAGCAGGTGACCGGGCTGCACTCGGTCTGCCCGAAGGCGGTGACGACCTCGGCCTGCGGGAACGTGTCGATCATCGTCCGCAGCAGGCCGGTCGACGCCGGGGCCGCGCCCCAGGAGATGCGCCGCAGCGACGACAGGTCGCGGTCGGCGATGCCCGGGACGGCGACGACGGCCGCCCACATCGCCGGCACCAGGAAGATGCTGCTGACCCGCTCCCGCTCGACGAGGTCGAGGGTGGCCACCGGGTCGAAGCCGCCCGAGCGCAGGATCACGTGGGTGCCGCCGAGCAGCAGCGGCGGCAGGCCCCCGGCCAGCCCGGCGATGTGGAACAGCGGCGCGCCCGGCACGGCGACCCGGTCGTCGGGGTCCCAGCCGAGGTGGGTGACCTGGCTGAAGACGTGCATGAGCAGGTTGCGGTGGGTGAGCACGGCGCCCTTGGGCCGGCCCGTGGTGCCTGAGGTGTACATGATGAACGCGGGCGCGGACTCGTCGACCTCGGTGTCGAGCGGCTCGGCCGCAGCGGCGGCCAGGGCGTCCTCGAGGTCCCCGCCGATGGTGAGCACGGTGCGCACGTCCGGCGCCTGCTCGCGGGCCTTGGTGGCCACCTCGGTCAGCGCGGCGTCGACGACGAGGGCGGTGGCGCCGGAGTCGGTGAGCACGTAGGCGACCTCGTCGGCCACCAGCCGGAAGTTGACCGGGACGACGACCGCGCCCAGCCGCACGCCGGCGAGGTAGGACTCCCAGACCTCCATCGAGTTCAGGCCCAGCACCGCGACGCGGTCGCCCGGGCCGACCCCGCGGTCGGCCAGCGCGCGGGCGAGCCGGGTGACCCGCTCGTCGACCTCCGCGTAGGTGCGCCCGCCGCCGTCGAACCGCAGCGCCCATGCGTCCGGGGTCCGGCGGGCCCAGCGGGCGAGCTGGTCGGCGGCGGTCATGCCGCGGCCCTGCAGAACGGGGATCGGGGCGCTCACGGGTCCTCCTCGGCTCCGGATGTGACCCGCGTCATGCTGCTGGGGACCGGAGCCGGCGGTCAACGGGCGGGCCTCAGCCCTCCGGACGGGCGAAGAGCATCCGGGCGGCGAGCCCCTTCCACAGCGCCAGGTGCGGATCGGTCGCGGGCGGCCGGTCGGCGAAGGCGTAGACGCAGGCCACGCCGCGCATGCTGGTGAACAGCAGCTCGCACAGCTCGGCGTAGAGGGGCGCGGCCGCGATCTCCGGGCCCCAGATCCCGTCGGCCACCCGGCGGATCGCCGCGCGCAGCCGCCGCTCCTCGGCCCGCAGCGCCGTCCGCAGCCCCGGGTCGGTGCGCGCCGCCGTCCACAGCTCCATGGCCGCCCAGAACGGCGGCTCGTGGAAGGTCGCCCACATCAGGTCGATGGCGCGGTCCACCCGCTCCGGGCCGGGCGGCTGGTCGGCCATGACCGCGGCCGCCCGATCCTCGACCTCGGCCAGCAGGGTGGTCGACACGTGCCCGGCCGCGGCGACCAGCAGCTCGGCGCGGGACGGGAAGTGGTGCAGCAGCCGGCCGCGCGACACCCCGGCCCGCGCCTGGACGGCGAGGGTGGAGGCGCCGGCGTACCCGTCCTGGACCAGGCAGGCGACGGCGGCGTCGAGGATGAGCGCCCGGCTGTCGGCCGTCCGCGCGGAGCGGGTCCGCGGCGGGCCGTCGACCGGGACGGGGTCGGCGGTCACCGGGGCAGGGTAGGCGCCACGCCCGGCGTCCAACAGTCACCGTTGACCGTCGCGGGTGACCGGTGTCACGCTGCGGCGCGACCGGCCCGACGAGCAGGAGGCGCCCGCGTGGACTTCGACGACACACCCGAGGAGGCCACCTACCGGGCCCGGGTCCGGTCGGTGCTCACCGACCGCGCGGCCGACCTGCTGCACGTGGCGCCCGGCGTGCCGGTCGACGCCCGCACGCGCGAGGCGGAGCTGCGCGCGACCCAGCGGGTGCTGGCCGAGGAGGGGCTGGTGGGGGTCACCTGGCCGCGCGGGTACGGCGGGCAGGGCGGCACGCTGGTGCAGCAGGCGATCGTGGCGCAGGAGCTGGCCCGCGCCCGGGTGCCCACGCTGATCAACCACATCGGCATCGGCATGTGCGGGCCCACCGTCATCGCCCACGGCAGCGACGACCAGCGGTCCCGCTACCTGGCCCGGCTGCTGCGCGCCGACGACGTCTGGTGCCAGCTGTTCAGCGAGCCGGCGTCGGGCTCGGACCTCGCCGCGCTGCGCACGTCGGCGGTCCGCGACGGCGAGGACTGGGTGGTCAACGGCCAGAAGGTGTGGACGACGCTGGCGCACGTCAGCGACTTCGGCATCCTGCTGACCCGCACCGACCCGGAGAAGCCCAAGCACGCCGGGCTGACGATGTTCGTCGTCGACATGCACGCCCCCGGCGTCACGGTGCGGCCGCTGCGCCAGATGAGCGGCGGCGCGGACTTCAACGAGGTGTTCTTCGACGACGTCCGCATCCCCGACGCCGAGCGGCTCGGCGAGCCCGGCGAGGGCTGGCGGGTCGCGCTCACCACGCTGATGAACGAGCGGGTGGCCATCGGCGGCGCCGGCAGCGACATCGGCCAGTCCGCCGAGGCGCTGGCCGCGCACGCCCGCGAGCGGCTGCCCGCCCTCGACCCGGAGCGGCAGGCGCTGGCCCGGCAGGCGGTCGGCCGGGCGCTGGTCGCCTCGCTGGCCACCCGCTACACCGGCTACCGCCGGTTCACCACGCTGTCCCAGGGCGGCGTGCCGGGCCCCGAGGCCAGCGCCGGCAAGCTCGGCGGCACCGCCGCGGCCCGGCTGGTCGCCGACGCCGGCGTCCGGCTGCTCGGCGACGACGCCGTCCTCGGCGCCACCGCCGGCGGCGACGACACCTGGCAGCGGGCGCAGGCCTACGTGCCGGGCATCGCGATCGCCGGCGGCACCGACCAGGTGCTGCGCAACATCCTCGGCGAGCGGGTGCTGGGCCTGCCGCCGGAACCGCGCACCGACAAGACCGCCCCCTTCTCCTCCGGAGGACGACGGTGAACTTCGACCTCTCCGACGACCAGCGGGCGGCCGCGGGCGGCGCGCGCGACTTCTTCACCGGCTCGGTGCCGCTGTCGGCCGCGCGGGCCGCGCTCGACGGCGACGGCGTCCCGGCCCCGGGCCGCAAGGCGCTGGCCGACATCGGCTTCCTCGGGGTCACCGTGCCCGAGTCGGCCGGCGGCGCGGGCGGCAGCGTGCTCGACCTCGCCGTCGTCGCCGAGCAGGCCGGCGCGGTGCTGGCCGGGCCGTCGCTGGTCACCGCGGCGCGCGCCGCGGTGCTGCTGGAGGGAGCGCCCGACCTCGCCGCGCAGCTCGCCGACGGGTCGGCGGCGATCGCGGTGCTCGACGGCCCGGTCACCGGCTCGGCGCCGTCGATCGACGCCGCCGACGCCACGCTGTTCCTCGGCCTCGACGGCGGGGCACTGGTCGCGGGCGAGGGCGAGGTCGTGCCCGGCCGGCCGCTGGACGCCACCCGCGGCCTGGCCCGGGTGCGGCTGACCTCCCGCCGGGTGCTCGCCGAGGACGCCGGTGCGCTGTGGGCGCGGGCGCGGCAGGTGGCCGCGGTCGTGCTGGCCGCCGAGGACCTCGGCGCCGCCGACCGCGCGGTGCTCATGGGCGTGCAGTACGCGCAGCAGCGCGAGGCGTTCGGCCGGCTCATCGGCTCCTACCAGGCGGTCAAGCACATGCTGGTCGACGCCTGGGTGGGCGTGGACCAGCTGCGCTCGCTGGTGTGGTGGGCGGCGTGGGCGGCCGACTCCGCGCCCGACGAGCTGCCGCTGGCCGCCTCCGCCGCGAAGGCCTACGCCGCCGAGGTGTTCGAGCGGGCGGCCGAGACGGTGGTGCAGGTGCACGGCGGCATCGGGTTCACCTGGGAGCACGACGCGCACCTGTACTGGCGCCGCGCCAAGACCGACCGGCTGCTGCTCGGCGACGCCGCCGAGCACCTCGACACCGTCACCCGCCTGGCCGTGGCCGGCGCCCTGGGCTGACCCCCTGTCGTGCACCTCCGCGGAAGTGCACGGCGCACCGTGCCCACCTCGACCCGGGAGCCCACCACGGAATCGACGCAGCTGCGCTACGAGGTCGCCGACGGCGTCGCCACGATCACCCTCGACCGGCCGGACCGGCTCAACGCCTTCACCCCGGTGATGGCCGCCGAGCTCGCGCGGACCGCGGCCGCCGCCGACGCCGACGACGCGGTGCGGGTCGTCGTCGTCACCGGGGCCGGGCGGGCGTTCTGCGCCGGTGCCGACCTCGCCGCGGGTCCCGGCGGGCTCGGGGACCGCGCCCGCGGCGGGATCGGCGCTGCCGCCGAGCCCGGCCGCGGCAGCGTCGACGGCGTCCCGCGGGACTGGGGCGGCATCGCCGCGCTGCCCTTCGCCGCGCTGCGCAAGCCGGTGATCGCCGCCGTCAACGGCCCGGCGGTGGGCATCGGGGCGACCCTGACCCTGCCGATGGACGTCCGGATCGCCGCGGAGTCCGCGCGGTTCGGGTTCGTCTTCGTCCGCCGCGGCATCACCCCGGAGGCGGCGTCGACGTGGTTCCTGCCCCGGGTGGTCGGGATCAGCCAGGCGGTGGAGTGGGTGGCGACCGGCCGGGTGTCCGACGCGGCCGAGGCACTGCGCGGGCGGCTGGTGTCGCGCGTGGTGCCCGACGCGGAGCTGCTGCCCACCGCGCTGGGGCTGGCCCGCGAGATCGCCGACAACACCTCCGGGGTCGCCGTCGCCGCCGCCCGCCGGATGCTGTGGTCGATGCTCGGCGCGCCCTCGCCGTGGGACGCGCACCGCGCCGAGTCCCGGGCGCTGGCCGAGCTCACCGCCGGCCCGGACGTGGAGGAGGGGGTGGCCGCGTTCCTCGCCAAGCGGCCCCCGGAGTTCACCGCCCCGCTGGGGGAGGGGCCGGTGGCCGGCGTCCCGCCCTGGCCGGCGCCCCCGGACGACGTCGGTCCCTGACCGTTCCCTCAGGCGAGCAGCCGATGGGCGGCACCGACGGCCCGGTAGGTCGCCACCACTCGCGCGCCCCGCAGTCCTCCTGGGCCGCGGCGTGCGACTCGTGCCAGGACGCGGAGGCGGCGACCAGCACGCTCGTGTCGGCCGCGATCACCGCCGGGTGTTCTCGAGCGCCTCGCGCACCTGCTCGGCGGTGAGCGGGGGGAGGTCCACCTCCGTCACGGCCCGGATGCCCCCCGCGGACTCCTCCAGGCGCATGGCCACCGGCGCCGGCTCGATCTCCAGCCGCCCGTCGCGGACCTGGCCGGAGACCTCGTCCCCCGCCCGCAGTCCCAGTGCATCCCGCAGGGCCTTGGGGACCACGAGACGCCCGGCGCCGTCGATGGTCGTCCGCATGGCAGAAGGAGCCCATCGGTGCATCCAGAAACGGCCCTGACGTGGGCCGCCCCCCCGTGGGCCCCCCGCCCCCCCCCCCCCCCCCCCCCCCCCCCCCCCCCCCCCGCCCGCGCGCCCC
>NZ_JBJGYX010000078.1:0-20638 GCF_054050195.1 Geodermatophilus sp. SYSU D00710 | reverse complement strand
ATGTTGAAGAAGCTGTTACTGTTCGCGCCGCGCGCAGTTGTGCCCCCGCCGGCGGGCCTGGTGGGCCGCCCCGCTTGGTCACGGGCGCGCGGGTGACCATCCCCCCGGCCGGATGAGCGGATCCCGCCGCAGCCCCTGGAGGCGGCCGGACCGGTGCCCGTGGAACGACCGCAGCCCGCCTCATCCGGCCGGGAGGAGGTCACCGGAGCCCGGAGGGGACGAGGCTCCGTGGATCGGATCGGACCTGCTGAGGTCCACGGTCGGGCGTTCCGGCGACCGGGCCGGCCGAGGGCCGTCGGGGGAGGCCCCGGGGAACGGTGTCAGCACCGGTCGGAGGGAGCGAGCGGGATGGAGCGTCGCGTGTACGAACTCCGGGTGCGTGGACCGGTTCCGGCCGAACTCCTCGAGGAGATCGGCGCCGAGGACTTCGGTGAGGAACCGCCGCTGACCATCCTGCGGACCGAGCCGACGGACCAGCCCGGGCTGCACGGCGTGCTGCAACAGCTGCGCAGTCTGGGACTGGACCTGCTGGAGGTCCGCACCACGGGGCCGGAGCCGTCGGACGCCAGCTCCCCGTGAGCAACGGCGACCCCGCTGCGTCACCCGGCGGGGGGACGAGCGCTCGGTCCGCCGGCGCGACCGTCGGGGCGGCTGCACCGTCACGAGGAGGACCGATGCCGCTGCTCGGGGTGTTCGTCTACCTGGTCGCACAGGGCCGGGGGATGGCGGAGCGGTCGGCCGGTGCCGTCGAGCAGCAGCAGGCCGCGACCGACGCCCACATCCGGTCCGTCGCGGCCGCCGCGGAGGCCGAGCAGCTCGCCACGGCCCGCGGCCTCCTGCAGAGCGGCGCCATCACGCCCGACGAGTACCGGCAGATGGTCCCGGCAGGGCGCAGCTGATCCCCGGCTGATCCCCGGCGGCGCCCTCGCGGGGCGACCTCACCCCGGGTGAGTGATGAACGGCGGGACCGCCCGGACCACCCTGACGCCCGTCGGCTGGGCGCCGTGCCCCGCCCGCTGCGGGAGGGGAGTGCCATGCGTCGCCTGGTGGCCGGCCTGCTCGTCGTCGTCAGCGCCGTCGCGCTCGTCCTGGCCAGCGTGTCGCTGTGGACGCGCCAGAACGTCGTCGACACCGACGCCTTCGTGGCCAACGTCGAGACGATCGTGGACCTGCCGGAGGTGGAGTCCCGCATCACCGAGCAGGTGACCGAGACCGTGATGGCGCAACCTGCCCTGCAGGACGCCGTCGACGAGGCCGTGGCGGTGCTGCCGGAGCGGTTGCAGCGGTTCGAGCCCACCGTGGAGAGCGGCATCAGCTCCGTGGTCGCCGCCGGGGTGCAGCGCCTGCTGACCAACGACCCGTTCCGCCCGCTCACCACCGCCGCGCTCCGCTCCGCCCAGGAGCAGCTGATCGCCGGGGAACCGGTGGCGTACACCCTCGGGCAGGCCAAGGACCTCGTGCCCGCCTCGGCCCGCGACGGGATCGCCGGCCAGGTGCTGGACCTGCTCCCCGACGACGCGGGCGTGACGCTCCTGAGCCCGGCCGACACCCCGGAGGTCTACTCGGCGATCGACCTGCTCGAGTCGGTGTGGTGGTGGCTCGGCCTGGTGGCGCTCGGCACACTCGCCGGGGCGCTCGGCGTCTCCCGGTACCGGCGGGGCACGCTGCGGGCCTGGGCGGTGACCACGACCGTGCTCCTCCTGGTGTTGCTGGCCGCCCTGCGGGTGACCCGGGGCGTGCTGCTCCCGCGGGTGCGCGAGGAGAACCGGGACGCCGTCGGAGCGGTCTACGACGTGCTGGCCGGCAGCCTGCGGTCCTGGACGCTGTGGCTGCTGGCCGCCGTCCTGCTGGTGCTCGTGCTGACCCTCGTGTGGGGACGGCTGGGCGTGGTGGCCGGTGTGCGCAACGGCGTCCGCGCGGCGCGGACCCAGCTGCAGCGCCGCCGCGAGGCCCAGGCCGCGCGGGCGCTCCCGGCCGGGGGAGGGACGCCGGAGCAGGCCGCGGCCACCGGCACCGGGGAGTCCTGGACCCGCCGGGTCGCCGCGTGGACGCGGGCCTTCGCCGACGGCCTGGAGCTGCCCCGGCGCACCGCCCACCTCGGCGCCCTCGTCCGCGCCCACCACGGCCCGGCGCGCTGGGCCGGGATCGCGATCGGCGCGGCGGTGCTGCTCTTCTGGCCCGAGCCGACGCTCTCGGTGCTCATCTGGGTCGCCGCGCTCGTCGCCCTCTACCTGGGCGCCCTGGAGTGGCTGCGGAGCCGGGCTCCCGAGCCGGTGCCCGGCGAGCCGGGGGCCGCGCCCGCAGGGGCGCCCGGTGCGCAGCCCGTGCCGTCGGCGGGGGTCTCCTCGGCCGTGCCGGCCCCGCGCTCGGTCGCGACGCCGTCCGCCGACGGGCGGCAGGACGGCGGGGCGGTCGCCACCCTGGTCGACACGGCGGCGCCTCCCGCGGTCGACACGGTGGCCGCCCCGGCGCCCGCCCGGGAGCCGCTGGTGTCGGCTGCGCTGACGCCCGAGGCGCTGTCGGCGCTCAGCGGCCGGCTGGACCTGCTCGTTCGGCTGGGGGAGGCGCGTGACGCCGGCGTCCTCACCGACGAGGAGTTCGGCCGCGAGAAGGGCCGGCTGCTGGGCGTGTGACCGGCCGGGTCAGCGCGGGTCCGGAGTGGCCTGGTCCGCGTGCCGGCGGCGGCGGTCCACCGCGGCGAGGAAGACCCGCAGCACCAGCCCGAGGAACACCAGGTTGCCGATCATCTGCACCGTGGTGAGGACGCGTGCGGCCTCACTGACCGGCGCGATGTCCCCGAAGCCGACGGTGGCGAAGACGGTGACCACGAAGTACAGGCCGTCGACCCGGGTGAGCGGCTCGGTGAACGCGTGCGGATCGCTGCCCGCCAGTACGACGTCGGCCGCGGCGAAGAGCACCAGGAACAGCACGATCGACACCGCGACCGCCTCCACCGCCTTCAGCGCCGGGTGGGGGGACCGCAGGATCGCCCGCACCTGCCAGGCGACCAGGACGCCGACGGCCAGCAGGCCCGCGACCAGTGCCAGCACCGACCGCGGCCCGAACGGGCCGGCGAGCGGCAGGCCGGCGTACAGGGCGAGGACGGCGACGACGGTGAGCAGCGTCCGGCCGAGGGCCACGGTGAGGGCCCGGCGGTCCGGGGCGCGCGCGGCATGCAGCGTGTCCAGACCGGCTCGGGAGGCGTCCACCCGCCGGATGCTGGACCCGCCCGGCCGGGCGGGCGTCATCCGGCCCGGGTGAGGCGTTCAGCAGGCCGAGCTCGTCTCGTCCACGAGGGCGCCGGCCTCCTGGAGGAACGCCGAGACGGTGGAGGCCGCCGCGCCCAGCGTGTCGAGCGAGGGAGCGTCCTGCGCCGCGTCGACGGCGTCCCGGACGGCGTCGGCCTCGGCCTGCACGCCGTCGACCGCGTCTCCGTACCCGGCGCGGGCGGCGTCGGCGAACCCCGCCCAGGCGTCCTGCACCGTCGTCCAGGTCTCCGACAGCGCGCCGGTGCCGTCCTGGACCACGTCGACGTCGCGCAGCTGCGCCAGCGACGTCCGGAGCTCGTCGGCCGCGGCGCACACGTCGGCGGCCGCGGCGGTCGTCGTCGCGGTCGTCGCCACGGTCCCCGGTTCCTGGTCCGACGAGCAGGCGGCGAGGCCCACCGCCACGCCCACGCCGACGGTCACCACCGCGGCTCCGTACCTCGACATGACGCGACCGTGCCGGTCGGGCCGGGCCGCTGCGTCATCCACGGCGGATGAGGTCGGCCCGGACCGGGGGCGGCAGGGTCGGTGTCGACCGTCCGGTCCGGGGAGGAGCCGTCATGACCGCGAGCGTCTCCAGCCACTACGCGGGTCCGACCGCGAGCAGGCACACCGGTGTGCGCGTCGTGGTCGGGCTGCTCGGCCTCGCCGCCGTCGTCCTGGGCGTCGTCCTGCTGTTCCAGCCGGTCGCCGCGGCGCGCACCCTCGCGCTGCTGGTCGGGCTGTCCTTCGTCGTCGGCGGCCTGCTCGACATCGCCGTCGCGTGGGCTGCCGCGGAGCGCCACCGCGGGGTCGCGACCGTCGTGGGGGCGATCCTGGTGCTCGGCGGCGTCCTCGCGATCGCGTGGCCGGGCGTCACGCTCTTCGCGCTGGCGCTCATCACGGGGCTGTCGCTCATCGTGCACGGCGCGTCGCGGGTCGGCGTCGCCGTCGTCGACCGCGCCGAGACGCCCGGCTGGGGGTGGGTCGTCCTCGCCGGCGCGGTCAACGTGGTCATCGGCACCCTCGCGATCGCGTGGCCCGAGGCAACCGTGCTCGTCCTGTCCCTGGTGCTCGGCGCGCAGATCGCCGCCTTCGGCGTGCTGCTCCTCGTCGCCGCCTTCTGGCGTCCCGGGGCACCCCGGACCGCCGTGCCGGCGAGCTGACCCGTCCCCGCGGCGCCGGTCGCCGGACGGGCGCCGCCCCCCACCACAGAGGAGTCCTCATGCCCGGACTGCTGCGCGGGATGGCCCGCACCGCCGTCGTCGCCGGGACGGCCACCGCGGTGTCCAACCGCGTCTCCCGCCGCCAGGCCAACCGCTGGGCCCAGCAGGGCGCCGCCTACGCCCCCGAGCCGCAGGCCGCCGCGCCGGCCCCGCAGGCCCCGCCCGGCACCGACACGAACACCAAGCTCGCGCAGCTGCGCCAGCTGGCGGAGCTCAGGGACTCCGGCGTGCTCGACGAGGCCGAGTTCGAGCTCCAGAAGAGCCAGATCCTCAACTCCTGACCCCCGTCCGCGGACTCCGGACCGACCGGTTCCGGCCGAGCACACCCCGAGGAGAGATCGATGGCCACCATGACCGTCTGGAAGTTCCCCACCGCGAACGGCGCGGCGATGGCCGAGGAGACGCTCAAGGAGCTCCAGCGCAAGGAGCTGATCCGGATCCACGACGCCGCGATCGTCACCTATCCCGAGGGGGCGAAGAAGCCGAAGACGCGCCAGCTGGCCAACCTGGCCGGTGCCGGGGCCCTGGGCGGTGCCTTCTGGGGGATGCTGTTCGGCCTGATCTTCTTCATCCCGTTGCTGGGCATGGCGATCGGCGCCGGGATGGGGGCGCTGGCCGGGAGCATGTCCGACGTCGGGATCGACGACGCCTTCATCAAGCGGATGCGCGACGAGATCCAGCCCGGGACCTCGGCGCTGTTCGTCCTCTCGTCCAACGCGGTCGTGGACAAGGTGCGGGACGCCTTCGAGGGCCAGCAGATGGTCCTGGTCGAGACCAACCTCAGCCACGAGCAGGAGGACCGGCTCCGCGAGGTCTTCTCCGAGGAGGAGGAGCGCACCGCCGCGCCGAGCAGCTGACCGCTCCGGTTCCGGGGTGCCCGGGCCGTGCGACTCCGGCCCGGGCACCCCGGTCGCCCTCGCGAGGGTGAGGCAGGAACGGCCGGCGTCCCGACGATGGGCGCATGACCACCAGCTCTCCTCCGGTCACCGGACGGACACCGGCACCTCCGGCACACCGCCGGCCCCGGTCGGCACCCGCACCACCCCCGCCTGGGTCGGCGTGGTCTGGTTCGCCGGCGCGATGGCGATGACCAGCGGCGCGGCCAACGTCATCGACGGCCTCATCGCCGTCTACGACGACGAGCACCACGCCGTGACGGGCAGCGGGCAGTTGCTCGTCTGGGACTACACCGTGTGGGGCTGGGTGCACCTCCTCGTCGGTCTGGGCCTGTTCGCCCTCGGCGTCCTGCTGGTCACGCGGCCGACGCCGGCGGTCCGGGTGACCACGGCCGTCCTGGCCGGGGTGAACATCGTCGCTCAGCTCGCCTACCTGAGCGTGTACCCCGTGTACTCGATCGCCGTCGCCGCGCTCGACGTGCTCGTGATCTACGGGCTGCTGGCCCACGGCCGGGACATCGAGGAGTCCCTGTCCTGAGCTCGTGACCCCAGGAGGAGGGGACCGTGGCCTGGCTGGCGATCACCGCGCTCGGCCTGGTCCTCGAGGTCGCGCTCGTGATCGCCCTCGGGCGGGCCGTCACGGGACGGGAGGAGCGGGCCGCGCCACCGGCGGATCCCCGGGCGTGGTCACCTCCCGCGGGTGAGGACGAGGGGGTGGCGGCGGCACGTCCGCGCTGACCCCGAGGCCCGTCCCCCGGGCCATCGCTTCCGCCTCCGCCTGACGGCGCTCTGCCGGCTGCTTCCGCGCCCCGCCGGCTCGATCGCCCCCGCAGAGTCCGGGACGAGCCGGCACAGCGGGCGGCGCGCGCCTCGGGCGTGCCCGTCACCGGGGCGACCTGCGACGTCGACGAGGGCTCGCACATCCGCCGACCACCGGCCAGGCTCGGACCACGGGCGGCCGTGCCGCCACCACCGCTCGCGGAGGTCGAGATGTTCGCCAAGGTCCTCGTCGCCAACCGGGGCGAGATCGCCGTCCGGGCGTTCCGCGCCGCCTACGAGCTGGGCATCGGCACGGTCGCGGTCTTCCCCTGGGAGGACCGCAACTCGGTGCACCGGCTCAAGGCCGATGAGAGCTACCAGATCGGCGAGGAGGGGCACCCGGTCCGGGCCTACCTCGACGTCGACGGCGTCGTCGCCGCGGCGCGGCGGGCCGGCGCCGACGCGGTCTACCCCGGGTACGGCTTCCTGTCGGAGAACCCGGAGCTGGCCGAGGCGTGCGCGAACGCGGGGATCACCTTCGTCGGCCCGCCGGCGTCGGTGCTGGAGCTGACCGGCAACAAGGCCCGTGCGATCGCCGCGGCGCGGGAGGCCGGGCTGCCGGTGCTGGCCTCCACCGAGCCCTCCGACGACGTCGACGCGCTGGTGGCCGCGGCCGCGGAGCTGCCGTTCCCGGTGTTCGTCAAGGCGGTGGCCGGCGGCGGCGGGCGCGGCATGCGGCGGGTGGCCGACCCGGCCGTGCTGCCCGCCGCGGTGCAGGCGGCGATGCGGGAGGCGGAGTCGGCGTTCGGCGACCCGACGGTGTTCCTCGAGCAGGCGGTGGTCGACCCGCGGCACATCGAGGTGCAGGTGCTCGCCGACGGCGCCGGGGGAGTGGTGCACCTGTTCGAGCGGGACTGCTCGGTGCAGCGCCGCCACCAGAAGGTGGTCGAGCTGGCCCCGGCGCCGGACCTGGACCCGGAGCTGCGGGAGCGGATCTGCGCCGACGCGGTCGCCTTCGCCCGGGCGATCGGCTACGTCAACGCCGGCACGGTGGAGTTCCTGCTCGACCGCGAGGGCCGGCACGTGTTCATCGAGATGAACCCGCGGATCCAGGTCGAGCACACCGTCACCGAGGAGGTGACCGACGTCGACCTGGTGCAGTCCCAGCTGCGGATCGCGGCGGGGGAGACGCTGGCCGACCTCGGCCTGGCCCAGGACACGATCCGGCTGCGCGGGGCGGCGCTGCAGTGCCGGATCACCACCGAGGACCCGGCCAACGGCTTCCGTCCCGACACCGGCCGGATCACCACCTACCGCTCGCCGGGCGGCGCCGGCATCCGGCTCGACGGCGGCGCGTCGCTCGGCGCGGAGGTGGCGGCCCACTTCGACTCGATGCTGGTCAAGCTCACCTGCCGCGGGCGGGACTTCGGCACCGCGGTGGCCCGGGCCCGGCGCGCCGTGGCGGAGTTCCGCATCCGCGGGGTGGCCACCAACATCCCGTTCCTGGCCGCGCTGCTCGACGACCCCGACTTCGCCGCCGGCCGGGTGACGACGTCGTTCATCGAGCAGCGGCCGCACCTGCTCACCGCCCGCACCTCGGCCGACCGCGGCACCAAACTGCTGACCTACCTGGCCGACGTCACGGTCAACCAGCCCCACGGCGAGCGGCCGCACCTGGTCGACCCGGTGACCAAGCTGCCGCGGGTGGACCTGCGCACCCCGCCGCCGGACGGCTCCCGGCAGCGCCTCCGACAGCTCGGACCGGAGGGCTTCGCCGCCGACCTGCGGAGGCAGACCGCGGTGGCGGTCACCGACACCACCTTCCGCGACGCGCACCAGTCGCTGCTGGCCACCCGGGTGCGCACCAAGGACCTGCTCGCCGTGGCGCCGGTCGTGGCCCGCACCGCCCCGCAGCTGTTCAGCCTGGAGTGCTGGGGCGGGGCCACCTACGACGTCGCGCTGCGGTTCCTGCACGAGGACCCGTGGGAGCGGCTGGCCGCGTTGCGCGAGGCGGTGCCCAACGTGTGCCTGCAGATGCTGCTGCGCGGCCGCAACACCGTCGGCTACACGCCCTACCCCGAGGCGGTCACCCACGCCTTCGTCCGCGAGGCCGCCGCCACCGGCATCGACGTCTTCCGGGTCTTCGACGCGCTCAACGACGTGTCCCAGATGCGCCCGGCGATCGACGCCGTCCGCGAGACCGGCACCGCCGTGGCCGAGGTCGCGCTGTGCTACACCGGCGACCTCTCCGACCCCGGCGAGACGCTGTACACCCTCGACTACCACCTGCGGCTGGCCGAGCAGATCGTCGACGCCGGCGCGCACGTGCTGGCCATCAAGGACATGGCCGGGCTGCTGCGCCCACCGGCCGCGGCGACCCTGGTCACCGCGCTGCGCGAGCGCTTCGACCTGCCGGTGCACCTGCACACCCACGACACCGCCGGCGGGCAGCTGGCCACGCTCCTCGCCGCGTGGCAGGCCGGCGTCGACGCCGTGGACGGCGCGGTCGCCTCGATGGCCGGGACCACCAGCCAGCCGCCGCTGTCGGCGATCGTGGCCGCCACCGACGCCACCGACCGGGCCACCGGTGTCTCGCTCGCCGCGGTGAACGACCTGGAGCCCTACTGGGAGGCCGTGCGGCGGGTCTACGCGCCGTTCGAGTCCGGCCTGCCCTCGCCCACCGGCCGGGTGTACACCCACGAGATCCCCGGCGGACAGCTGTCCAACCTGCGCCAGCAGGCGATCGCGCTGGGCCTGGGGCAGCGGTTCGAGGAGGTCGAGGACGCCTACGCCGCCGCCGACCGGCTGCTGGGCCGGCTGGTGAAGGTCACGCCGAGCTCGAAGGTGGTCGGCGACCTGGCCCTGCAGCTGGTCGGCTCGGGCGTCGCGGTCGACGACTTCGCCTCCGACCCCGGCAAGTACGACCTGCCCGACTCGGTGATCGGCTTCCTGCGCGGCGAGCTCGGCGACCCGCCCGGTGGCTGGCCCGAGCCGTTCCGCACCCGCGCGCTGGAGGGCCGCCGGCCCGCCGAGCCGCCGGCCGACCTGTCCGACGACGACGCCCGCGCGCTGGCCGGGCAGCCGCGGCAGGCGCTCAACCGGCTGCTGTTCCCCGCACCCACCCGTGAGTACGAGGCCCACCGCGAGCAGTACGGCGACGTGTCGGTGCTGCCGACCAAGGAGTTCCTCTATGGCCTGCGGCCCGGCGACGAGCACGCCGTCGACCTCGAGCCCGGCGTCACCCTGCTCATGGGTGTCGAGGCCGTCTCCGACGCCGACGAGCGCGGCGTGCGCACCGTGGTGTGCACCCTCAACGGGCAGCTGCGCCCGGTGAGCGTGCGCGACCGGTCGGTCGACGCCCAGGTCAGGGCCGCCGAGAAGGCCGACCGTTCGGTGCCCGGCCAGGTCGCCGCGCCGTTCGCCGGGGTGGTCACGCTGTCGGTGGCCGAGGGCGACCGCGTCGAGGCCGGCGCGCCGCTGGCGACCATCGAGGCGATGAAGATGGAGGCCGCCATCACCGCCCCCGTCACCGGCACCGTGGAGCGGCTGGCGATCGGCGCCGTCTCGCAGGTCGAGGGCGGGGACCTGCTCCTCGTCCTGCGCTGAGGCGGGCCCGGTGAAGCGGCTCCTGGTCACCCAGCGGCTCTTCGACGACACCGTCCCGGCGGCCTTCCGCGGGAGCTCGGTCGAGGTCGTCGTGCGCGACGCCCGGGAGCCGCTGCCCCCCGGCGAGCTCGCGACCGGCCTCCAGGGCCACCACGGGGTCGTCTGCCTGCTGACCGACCGGCTGGACGGGCCGGTGCTCGAGGCGAACCCGCAGCTCGAGGTCGTGTCCACCGTGTCCGTCGGCTACGACAACGTCGACGTCGCCGTTGCCCGCCGGCTCGGGATCACCGTCACCCACACCCCGGACGTGCTGACCGAGACGACGGCCGACCTCACCCTCGCGCTGGTGCTGGCGGTGGCCCGGCGGCTCCCCGAGGCCGACGCCCACGTCCGGTCCGGCGGTTGGCGGGCCTGGGAGCTGTCCCCGCCGGTGATGGGCGTGGACCTGTACGGGAAGACGCTCGGGCTGCTCGGGATGGGCAGGATCGGGTCGGCCGTCGCCCGCCGGGCCGCGCACGGGTTCGGCATGCGGGTCCTCTACACGACGCGGACCCCGCTGCCGCCCGAGGAGGAGCACCGGCTCGGGGCGACCCGGGTGGACCTGGACACGCTCGTGCGCTCCTCCGACGTGCTCAGCCTGCACGCCCCGCTCACGCCGGAGACCCGCCACGTGGTGGACCGGGACCAGCTGGCGGCCATGCGGCCGTCGGCGATCCTGGTCAACACCGCCCGGGGGCCGCTGGTGGACGAGGCGGCGCTGGCCGACGCGCTGGCCGCCGGCGCGATCTGGGGCGCGGGGCTCGACGTCTTCGAGGACGAGCCGCGGGTGCACCCGCGGCTGCTGGCGCTGCGGGAGCGCGTCGTCCTCGCCCCGCACGTCGGCAGCGCCACGATCGAGACCCGCCGGCGGATGGCCGACACCGCCGCGCGCGACGCCCGGGCCGTGCTGGAGGGCCGGGCGCCGGCCCACCCGGTGCCCGGCTGAGCCCGGCCCCCGCTCGCGGCGGGACCCCTGGATCCCCCGGGTCCAGGAACTCCACCTTCGGGCCATGGGCGCCGGGGCCGGCCGCCGAGACGCTGGTCACACGGGCAGGCACCGTCGCGGTCCGGCACGGACCTGCGCTCGGACGGACGCCACCCGCGAGCGGACGGACGTCACGAGGAGCCGGTGATGGCAGGGGTACAGCCTCTCGAGCAGTCGACCCGGGACGTCGTCGAGCACGTCCTGCCCGACGGCGGCGTGGTGGTCGGCGACGACGGCAGCGCGGTCTCGGCCGCAGCGGTGCGGTGGGCCGCCGAGGACGCCGCCCGCCGCGGGACGGCCCTGCACGTGGTCCGGTGCTGGGGGCTGACCACGGCGCCGCGCCCGGACACGTGGGAGCCGGGCTACGTCCCCCCGCTCACCGACTGGGAGGAGTCGGTGCGGCGGGCGATGGTGCGGCTGCGTGCCCCTGCCCTCGCCGGTGTGGCGGGCCTGGACGTGCACTGGCAGCCGGTGCACGGACCCGCCGAGCGGGTGCTGACGGCCGCGTCGGCCGGGGCGGACCTCCTCGTCGTCGGCACCCGGGGACGCGGCGAGCTGCGGGAGCTGCTGCTGGGCTCGGTCGCCGGCGCCGTCCTGCACGCCGCCCACTGCCCGGTCGTGGTCGTGCGTGCCGCCCCCGGCCGGGGGCGGCACCTCACGGTCCCGGGGACCTCCCGGTGACCGCTCCGCCGACGTCGACAGCGCCCCCCGAGCGTGCCCGACGGTGGTCGCCCTCCCGGTGAGCGCCGGTCATGCGTGCCCCTCATGGGCGCGCGCATTGGACCCCCGCCGCGTCCAGCCTGTTGACTGGTGGACGGCCGGGGCGCCGTCCGGCCGGCGCGAGCACGGGTCCCGGCCGAGGAGGACCGCAACCGGTGGAGCGCACACCGACCGCCGCGGGGACCGGCACCAGGCCGGGCAGGGACGAGTACGACCTCCTCGAGGTGGCCGACTTCCGCAGGCTGCACCGGCTGCTCGACGACGTCGCCTCCGCCGGTGCGCGCGTCGACGTGCGCGAGCAGGTGCTCGAGGGGCTGGCCCGCCACTTCGGGTGGCGGCACACCACCTTCTTCACCGGACCGTCGCTGCGGACGACCTTCCACGACCGCGCGCCGGTGCTCCGCGGCCGGGCGGTCGGCATGGGCACGCCCTTCCTGGAGCACTACTGGCCCTACGACGTGTTCAACCTGCCCCGCAACCGGGTCCTCCTCCGGGACCGTGGCGCGGCCTCGCTCGACGAGCTGGACCTCCGCCACGGCGAGGTCGTCGACTACTACCTGGACCGATTCCTGCGCGCCCACCGGGTGCGCAGCGAGGTGCTGATGGGCCTCCGGCTCGACGGCGCGGAGGCGATCATCGGGGTCCTCGACACCCGCGACCACGCCTACGACCGCCACGACGTCGCGCTCTCCCGCGTGCTCGCGCGGCAGCTGGCGCGCGTGCTGGTCCTCCCCAGCGGGCCGGCCGACCCGCTGGCCGGCCTGTCCGCGCGCGAGCGCGAGGTCGCCCGTCTGGTCGGCGAGGGGCTGACCAACGCCGAGGTCGCCGCCGCGCTGTTCGTCTCGGTGGACACCGTGAAGAAGCACCTGACCAGCGTCTTCGGCAAGACCGGCTGCCGCAGCCGGGCCGAGCTGGTGCGCCTGCTCGCCACGGTGCCGGCCGCTCGGTAGCCGACCTCCCGGCAGCGCCGGCGCCGGGTGGATCGCGGATCCCGCCCGCCTCTTCCACCTTGGTGGCATTCCCGCGCCCGACGGCGGGGCGAACGCTCGAGGGCGCAGCACCCCATCCCGTTCCCGCTCCCGAGGACGAGCGTCATGACGATCAACCCCGAGGCCAGCGCCGTGCCCGTCGCACCCGGCACGCGCGTCGGCGACCACCGCAGACGTGACCCCGACCCGGCCGGTCCGGGCCTCCTCGACGAGGCGGACCGATGACCGGGAGCGACGCCCGCCCGGTGACCGTCGTCCTGGGTGCCACCGGGCACGTCGGTCGGGGAGTCGTTCCCGCCCTGCTGCGCTCCGGTCACCACGTCGTCGCGGTCACCCACGACCGCGCCCGGCCGACGGCGCCGGCGTGGGGCGCGGCCGGCGGCGGGACGGTGACCACGGTCGCCGGCAGCCTGGAGGACGAGGCCCGTGCGGACGCGCTGTTCCGGTCGGTGCAGGCGGCCACCGGCGGCATCGACAACGTGGTGGCCGCCCTGCCCGGGTGGTACTGGGGCCGGCGCCTGCTGGAGACCCCGGTGGACGAGTTGGAGGAGGCCGTCGGCCGCATCGTGCGGCTGCACGTCGTCGCCGCGCGGACGTTCCTGCCCCGCCTGCCGGGCCCGGGCGGCCAGTACCTGCTGGTCAACAGCCCGGCCGCCACCACGACCGTGCCGGAGCTCGGCGCGATGAGCATCGCGGCGGCCGCCGAGCTCATGCTGGGACGGGCGCTGGGGGTCGAGCAGCCCTCGGACGGCGCCCGGGTCACCGTCCTGCAGGTCACCACGCCCGTGCTGACCACCGACGCCCCGGGCTCGGACCTGTCCATGCGCACGGCCGAGGAGATCGGCGAGCAGGTGGCGTGGCTGCTGGCCCAGCCGTCCCGCCGGAGACCGGTGGTGCGGTGGCCCTACGCGGAGGCCCGCCCGTACGACACCGCCGAGCACCTGGTCACGGCCCTGTCCTGGGCCGCCGAGGCGCGGGACGAGCGACACGCGTGGGCCGGGCACCGGCCGGCGGACGCCCTCCGGTGACGAGCACCGGCGCCGCGGTGCCGGTTCCGACCGCCGGTTCCGCCCCGCGGCCCGGGTGAGGCCGCGCCGCCGGGCTCTGCCGGTGTCCTAGCGGCGGGCCAGCGCCGCCAGCGCGGCGTCGATCCGCTGCCGGGTGTCCTCGGCGGTCCACCCGGCGACGACGGCCGTGTCGCCGGCGGTGGTCGCCGCGATCGCCGCGTCGGCGGGGCGGTGGAGGGCGGTCTTGGTCAGCCGGTAGGACTCCGGTGACCGGGCGGCCAGCTCGGCGGCCAGCGCGAGCGCCCGCGGCAGCAGCTCGCCGGGCCCGGTGACCTCGTCGACCATCCCCAGGGCCAGCGCCTGCGCCGGGTCGACGGCCTGCGCGCCGAGCAGCACCCGGCCGGCGCGGGGGCCGAGCGCGTGCCGGGCGATCTCCAGCGCGGCGGCCGGGAAGGGGACGCCGACCGCCAGCTCGGTCAGCCCCATCCGCCCGCCCGACACCAGCCGCAGGTCGCAGGCCAGGGCCAGCACGCAGCCGCCGGCGATCGCGTGCCCGTTGACCGCGGCGACCGTGGGCCGCGGGTGGTCGAACACGGCGCGGAACGTGCGCGACAGCGCCGTCAGCAGCTGCTCGGTGTAGGGCCGGCCGCCGTCGAGGATGCGGCGCAGGTCCACCCCGGCGGAGAACGACGAGCCGGTGCCGGTGACCACCAGCGCCCGGTCGGACCCGGTGACGGCCGCGGTGAGGGCGTCCAGCAGCGCCACGTCCAGGGCGCCGACCCGGCCGTGTTCGATGCGCAGGACGGTGACGTCGCCGCGGTCCTCGGTGAGCAGCACCGGGCCATCATCCAGGCAACCGGGGCGGCGCGGCGGGTCGCGGGGCCCGTTCGGTCATGACCCCTCGGGACGATCTCGTCCCGAGAAGGCGGCGCGGCGGCGGGCCGGGACCGATGATGGTGGGCAGTCAGCAGGGGAGGGGACGCCGTCGTGCCGAGTGACCGCTACGCGGGGCTCGCGTCCGTGCTCAACGCCATCCGGGGGGCGTCGGACGTCACCCAGCCGCTGATCGTCGAGCGGGTGGGCCTCGGCCGCAGCGTGGTCGCGCAGCGGGTCGCGGAGCTCGAGGCGGCCGGCCTGGTCGTCTCCGACGGCTTCGGGCCGTCCACCGGTGGCCGGGCACCGCGCCGGCTGCGTCTCAACAGCGAGGCCGGGTACGTGCTGGGCGCCGACATCGCCACGAACGAGCTCGTCGTCGGCGTGGCCGACCTGTCGGGCGACCTGCTGGAGTCGCGCCAGCAGGCGATCGACGTGGCCGACGGCCCGGACGTCGTCGTCGCTGCCGTGGAGCGGCTGGCGGCCGAACTCGTCGAGGAGGTCGGCGCCCGCCGGAGCCTGTGGTCCTTCGGGGTCGGCATGCCGGGCCCGGTGGCCTACGACGACGGGAGCCCGGCGGCCCTGCCCACCCTGCCCGAGTGGAGTCGGCACCCCACGCGCCAGCAGCTGGCCGAGCGCTTCGGGGTCCCCGTGTGGATGGACAACCGGACCAACCTGTCCGCGCTGGGGGAGCGGCGGGTGAACCCCGTCGCCGCCCGCTCCCGGCACATGGTCTACCTGGGTGGGGGCTACGGGATCGGCGCGGCGGTGGTCGTGGAGGGCCGCATCCACCGTGGTGCCCACGGACTGGCCGGCTCCATCGACCACGTGCCGGTCCCCGGCGCGGGCGACGTCGCCTGTCACTGCGGCCGCACGGGCTGCCTCGAGGCGGTGGCCGGGCGTGCCGCGCTCGCCCGGGACGGCCGGCTCCTCGCCGAGACCGGTCAGAGTCCGGCGCTCGCCCGGGTCCTCGACCGGACCGGCCGGATCCGTCCCAGCGACGTCACCGAGGCGGCCGGGTCGGGTGACGGCGCGGCCCGGGCCCTGCTGCACCGGTCGGCGGTCATGCTCGGACGCAGCCTGGCGGTCCTGGTCAACGTGTTCGACCCCGACCTGGTGGTCGTCGGCGGGGGCATCGCCCGGGCCCGCGCCCACGTGCTCGCGGCGATCCGCGAGGAGATCTACCGGTCGGCCCTGCCCGCGGCGACCCGGGACCTGCGGATCGAGCCCTCGGCGTTCGACCAGGAGATCGCCGGGATCACCGGGGCCGTCGAGTTCGCGCTCGGTGAGCTGTTCAGCCCCGAGCACCTCCCGGCGGTCCTCGACGCCCGGGGCGGCGACACGCCGCTCGACGAGTCCCTCCCCGCCTGAGCCCGGGGGGACTTCGGCGCGGCCGGGCACCACTTCTTCCGCGCGTCGGCGAAAGTCGGGATACGCTGCCTCGGTGGAGACGGGCACCCGGCACGGGCACGGAGCGTCCGGTGCCAGCTGAGCGGCTGGACGGGCTGGTCGCCGTCCTCGAGGCCATCCGCGCCGACGACGGCACCACCCAGCCCCGGCTCGTGCAGCGCACCGGCCTCGGCCGCACCGTGGTGGCCCAGCGGGTGGCCCAGCTGGAGGCCGCGGGCCTGGTCGTCCCGGACGGGCACGGGCCGTCGAACGGCGGGCGCGCGCCGCGCCGGTTGCGCCTGCGGGAGCGCGCCGGCGTCGTCGCCGGCGCCGACGTCGGCGCCACGGGGATGGCGGTGGGGCTCGCCGACCTCTCCGGCCGCGTGCTGGCGGAGACCCGTGAGCCCGTGGACGTCGGCGACGGCCCCGACGTGGTGCTCGGCCGGATCGAGGAGCTGGTCGACGAACTGCTCGACCGGCTCCCCGGCCGACCGCCGCTCTGGGCGATCGGCGTCGGCGTCCCCGGCCCGGTCGAGTTCGCCACCGCCCGGCCGGTCGCGCCGCCGATCATGCCCGGCTGGGACGGTCACCCCATCCGGGAGCGGCTGTCGGGCCGGTTCGCCGTCCCGGTGTGGGTGGACAACGACGTGAACGTGCTCGCCCTGGGGGAACTGCGCACCAACCCGGCCGCGGCCGAGGTCGGCGACCTGCTCTACCTCAAGATCGGTACCGGGATCGGGGCCGGCCTGGTGTCCGGCGGGCGCCTGCACCGGGGAGTCAACGGGTGTGCCGGCGACATCGGTCACGTGGCGGTCGCCGAGGCGGACGCGGTCGTCTGCCGGTGCGGCAACGTCGGCTGCCTGGAAGCGGTGGCCGGTGGCGCGGCCCTGGCCCGCGAGGGCCGACGGCTGGCGGAGAGCGGTGCCAGTCCCGCGATGGCCGAGCGGCTGGCCGCCGCGGGCGACCTCACCGCGGCCGACGTCGCGTCCGCCGCCGAGCGCGGCGACCCCGCTGCCCGGGCCGTGCTCGCCCGCGCCGGCCGGCTCGTCGGCGGTGCGCTGGCGACGCTGGTCAGCTTCTACAACCCCGGCCTGGTGGTGCTCGGTGGCGGCGTGGTGCACGCCGGCGACCACGTCCTCGCCACCATCCGTGAGTCGGTCTACCGGCGGTCGCTGCCGCTGGCCACCCGGACGTTGCGCATCGAGCTGTCGGCGCTGGGGGAGAGGGCCGGCCTGGCCGGCGCCGTGCACCTCGCGCTGGACAACGTCTTCGCACCGCACCGCCTGGCCCGGTGGCTGCCGGCGGGCTCCCCGGCCGGCGACCCCGCGCTCGCGGGCGAGTCGCTGCGCACCTCCGCCTGAGTCCCGCGCGGACCTCCCCGCCCGGCGTCGGCGGGTGTCCCCTGCGGGCTCCGCCCATCAGCACCGTCGATGCCGGGCATCAGCACGGTTACGCACGCCCTGCATTGACTTCCTCCGTCGCGTGGCAGAAGTATGTGGTTGCCATCACGCGGACGGTGTCGGGGGAGACCGGACGCGGTGCTCAGACCACAGCGTCCCAGTCGTCCGGTCCACGGACACGCGAAGAGAGGCAGCCACATGACCCAGCACAGCCACCGGGGACTCCGCCGCATCGGTGTCCTCGTCGCCGTCCCGGCACTGAGTGCACTGACGCTCGCGGCCTGCGGCGGCGGGGACGAGGACGGTGGCTCGGGCGGTTCGGGCGGCTCGTCGAACGGCTTCACCTTCGCCTTCGAGAACGCCTCCGGTGGGCAGCAGAACCCCTGGCAGCTGCTCGCCGACCAGTACGCCGAGGAGACCGGCGTCGAGGTCGAGACGCAGGGCCTGCCCCCGGACAGCTACGGCCTGAGCATGCGCACCCAGCTGCAGGGCGGCAGCGGCCCCGACGTCCTGATGGTCTCGCCCGGCGCCGGCAACGCCAACGCGGTCCTGCCCCTGGCCGAGGCCGGCTACATCGAGGAACTCGGTGAGGAGTCGGCGGCCCTCGTCCCCGAGGGCAACGAGTCGCTCTTCGAGATCGACGGCGCGGTCTACGCCCAGCCGACCGACATCATCCCCGTCGGGGTGGTCTGGAACGCCGGTGCGGCCTCGGCCGCCGGTGTCGACGTCCCCGAGGACGAGTCCGCGATGCTCGACTCCTGCAGCGGGCTCGCCGGCGAGGGCAAGTCGTTCCTCGCCGTCGCGGGGTCCGCGCCGCCGAACATGGGCCTGATGGCCATGGCCATCTCCGCCAGCCGGGTGTACGCGGAGACCCCCGACTGGAACGAGCAGCGCTCGGCCGGTGACGTGAGCTTCGCCGACAGCGAGGGCTGGCAGGCCACCCTGCAGACGATCGTCGACATGAACGAGGCCGGCTGCTTCCAGCAGGGCGCGGCCGGCGGCGGCTTCGACGCCATCACCCAGGGACTCACGCAGGGCTCGTCGCTGGGCGCGTTCGTCCCCGGCGCCGCGGCCACCGAGCTGGCCAACGCCACCCCCGGTCTGGAGCTGCAGGTGCAGCCGTTCCCGCCGGCCGACGGCGGTGAGCAGTTCCTGCTCGCCAGCCCGAACTACGCCCTGTCGATCAACGCGGCGGCCGACGACGGCGCCAAGGAGGCCGCACAGGAGTTCCTCGCCTGGATGGCCGAGCCGGAGAACGCCGCCCGCTTCACCGAGCTCCAGGGTGGTGTCGCCATCACCGGGGTCGACGAGAACCTCTCGCCGGTGTACGAGCCGGTGGCCGACCTGCTGGAGAACGGCGACTACGCCCCGCTGCCGAACCTGGCGTGGCCCAACCCCGGCGTCTACGACGCACTGTCGACCGGTGTCCAGGGTCTGCTGGCCGGTCAGGGCGACGTCCAGTCCGTGCTCGAGTCCATCGACCAGGCCTGGGACCAGTGACCCGGGCCGGCTGACCCGGCACACCTCCCGACCGCACCTCCGGACCACACCGAGGGACAGACGATGACCACGACCATGGGCACCCCGCAGCGCACCGGTCGGCTGGTCCGGGGCGCGGGCCCGGCCGCCGGGAGCGGGCACGCCACCCGCTCCCGGCCCAGCCGGCCCCTCATCACCTACGGCCGCTGGTGGTGGGCGCTGCCCGCCGTCCTGGCGGTGCTGCTCATCCACTACATCGCCACCGCCGGCGGCGCGCTGTACGCCTTCACCAACTGGACCGGGGTCGGCGACTTCGACTTCGTCGGCCTGGACAACTTCCGGCGCATCGTCGAGGACCCGGCCCTCATCGGGTCGCTGCAGAACACGCTGTTCCTGGCCTTCGGCTTCCTGATCGCCACCAACGTCTTCGGCCTGCTGCTGGCCCTGGCGCTCAACCGCACGCTGAGGACGCGCTACCTGCTCCGGGTGCTGTTCTTCATGCCGGTGGTGCTCAGCCCGCTGGCGGTCTCCTACATCTGGAAGTTCATCTTCGACTTCAACGGCCCGCTCAACGGCGTCATCGGCTGGTTCGGCATGGCGCCGAAGACGTGGCTGGCCGATCCGGACCTGGCGCTGTGGGCGGTGCTGGTCGTCATGGCCTGGCAGACGACCGGCCTGGTCATGGTCATCTACCTGGCCGGGCTGGCCACCGTGCCGATGGAGATCGAGGAGGCCGCGGCGCTCGACGGCGCCAGCACCTGGCGGCGCTTCCGCCACATCACCCTGCCGTCGATCCGCCCCTCGGTGGCGATCGCCTCGACCCTCATGCTCATCCAGGGCCTGCGGGTGTTCGACCAGGTCATGGCCCTCACCGGCGGTGGTCCCGCCGGCGCCACGGAGACCCTGGCCACGCAGGTCTACAAGGAGACGTTCGCGCTCAGCAACTTCGGCTTCGGCGCGGCCCTCGCCCTCCTGCTCACCCTCATCATGCTCGTCTTCTCGGTGCTGCAGCAGGCTGCCACCAAGGACCGGTCGTAAGGGATCCGTGTCATGTTCCGATACACGAAGGCCACGGCGCTGCGCGAGGCGCTGGTGTGGGCCGTCGCCCTGCTGACCCTGCTGCCGTTCTACTTCCTGGTCATCAACGCGCTCAAGCCGGACGAGGAGCTGCTCACCACCGGCTCCTCGACCCCGCCGAGCCGGCCGACGGTGGAGAACTTCACCGAGGTGCTGACCGCCGGTGGCGACTCCAACATCCTGCTGGGCCTGTTCCACAGCGTGGTGATCACCGCCGGGAGCATCGTCGGCCTGGTCGCGTTCGGCTCGCTGGCGGCCTACGTGCTGGCCCGCACCACGGCCCGCTGGGGCAGCGTCGCGTTCTACCTCTTCCTCGTCGCCATCGTGCTGCCGACCCAGCTGGGGCTCATCCCGCTCTACATCGGCGCCCGGCAGCTCGGTCTGGTCGGCTCGGTCTGGGGGATGGTCATCCTGTACGTCGGCACGCTGATGCCGCTGGCGGTCTTCCTCTACGCGGGCTTCTTCCGGAACCTGCCGCGGGACTACGAGGAGGCCGCCGCGCTCGACGGCGCGGGACCGGGCCGGGTGTTCTTCCGCGTCGTCCTGCCGCTCATGGCGCCGGCCACCGGCACGGTGGCCATCCTGACCGGGCTCATCGTCTGGAACGACTTCTTCTCCGCGCTGATCTTCCTCGGCGGCTCGGAGAGCCAGACCCTCACGGTGTCGATGTACTACTACGTCGGCTCGCTGGTCTCGGCCTGGAACAAGATCTTCGCCATCGTGATCATCTCGATGATCCCGATCCTGGCCTTCTACCTCTTCGCCCAGAAGCGCTTCATCCAGGGCTTCGCCGGCGGCATCAAGTAGCCCCCTGGGGGGGGGGGGGGGGGGGGGGGGGGGGGGGGGGGGGGGCCCCCCCCCCCCCCCCCCCCCACGACTCCGACCTCATCAACCGGGGGCTCGCCGCGGGGCTGGGCTACCGGGGCACCTTCGGCCACGAGGCCGAGG